>JAEZCS010000103.1 GCA_023433445.1 Pseudomonadota bacterium
CGATACAGGCGAGCAGCGAAAAGGCCGCTGCCCCCGCCGCCCGCTCAAACGGATAATAATCATCACACGACCCATCGGCGTGGGCAGAACGCGCCGCGAACCTGATCCCCGCCTCCACGAAATCGCGGATAGCAGGCGCCTGGAAATAGGGGTTCCCCGGCGCATCCAGCGACCACGCCAGCGCCAGCGGATAGACGAATTCCTGGCTCATCCCGCACGGGAAATCGATCATCCGATAATGCCAATAGAGCCGATCGAAACAGCCATAGGTGCGGCTGACCGGCGTCCGGTCCAGCAGCGTCAGGATCTTCGGTATTTCGCCCAAAGCCTGCCGCGCCAGCAGGTCGCGCCGCGAAAGGCTCATAGCGCGCTGCCGTCCTTCAACACATCATAGGATGAAGGCATGTCGCGCATGCGCAGTTGCAGATCATGAATCATGCGCCGGGTGACAAGCAACTGCTCACCCAGCAGCCCCGCTATCCACATCAGCGCCGCCAGCACCAGCAGGCATGACGCGGCCACCAGGCTGGGGACATGAGCACGCTCGGTCCCGCCAGCGAACAGCAGCATCCAGCGGATTACCAGCGCCGCGCCGATGGCCAGCGGCGGCAGGCTCAGGTAAAAGAAGGTCATTAGCGGCTTGTAGATGAAGAAGGTGCGCGTGATCGACTTCATCGATCGCCAGACATAATTGTGCATCGACCGCAACAGCCGCGATGGCCGCGTCTCGCCATTCACGCGGATGGGCACGGAGGTGATCGGAATTTTCGACAACCCTGCCTGGATGATCGATTCCAGCGTGTAGGTGTAGGTGTCGAAGACGTTGATCTCCAACGCCGCCGTACGGGCGATCGCCCGAAAACCGCTGGGCGCATCATGAATGTCGGCCTGCGACGCCAGGCGCACGACCTTGGTGCCCAGCCACTGCAGCTTGCGCTTGATCCAGGAAAAATGGGCGATGGTGGAAATCGGACGGTCGCCGATCACCATCTGCGCGCGCCGCTCCAATATCGGCTGGATGAGCCGTGGAATGTCATCGGCATTATATTGATTGTCAGCGTCGGTGTTGACGATGATGTCCGCGCCTTCCGCCAGGCACCGCTTCAACCCTGCCATGAAGGCATAGGCAAGGCCGCGATTGACGGGGAGATCGACGACATGATCCACCCCATGCGCCCGCGCGACTTCCACCGTGCGATCGGTGCTGCCGTCATTGATTATCAGCCATTCGATCTTGTCCACGCCGGGGATTTCCCGGGGCAAAGCCGCCAGTGCCTCAGGCAGGGATTCTTCTTCATTGAGGCATGGAATCTGGATAATTAACTTCATAAACCCTGCTCTTTTGCCGATTGAACCGCGGGCGCGGGTCAGATAACGCGCAAGCGGCATTTCCCTTCATTTGTCAATCGCCGGGCGGGCACCATGGGCATCGGCCAATCTCATTCCTTGCACGACCCCTTGCATCCGGCGACCCTGCTCGATCGCACGCATCGCATCGCCATCTATCTCTATGAGCCGAGCGACGGCGGGCTGGACCGTGTCGCCATCCTGCTTGCCAACCATCTGGCAGCGCAGGGCATAGGCGCGGAGCTGTGGATGACCCGCACCGAAGGCCCTCTCGCTTCGCTCATCGCGCCCGATGTGACCGTGCGGCAGGTCCCTGCGGCACAGCTTGCTCGCGGTCTGTCGATGCTCACCCAACTGCCCGCGCTCCGCCGCATGATCCGGCGCCATCGGCCGCATATCCTCTATTCTGCAGGCAATCAGAGCAATCTGCTCATCGCTCTCGCCGTGGCGGGCACGCCAGCCCAAGCGGTCGGTCGCATCTCCAACCCCATCGTTCGCCCCGGCCAGCGCGGTATCCCTGCATGGCTCCGGCGGAAACGCTTCCAACTGACCGCCTGGCTCAGCGGCCGCACCATCGTCATGGGCAGCAGCGATGCCGATCTGCTTGGCCATGGCTGCCCCCCGATCCGCGCGAAGGTCGCCTTCCTGCCACGCCCCACCGTAACGCCGCTGCTGGAACAGGTGGGCCGCCACCGCCGCCGCACTCCGCCCGGCGCGGTGCGTCAGCTTCTCGCAGTGGGCCGCCTGGTCACGCAAAAGGACCATCGCACGATGTTCGCCGCCCTTGCCCAGGTGAGAGGACATGACTGGCGCCTGCGCGTCGCCGGACAAGGCCCCTTGCTCGACGACCTCAAGCAGCAAGCCGCCGATCTCGGCATAGCCGACCGCATCGACTTTCTCGGCTTCGTGTCCGACCCAAAGGCATTGGCGGCGCTTTATGGCGATTGCGATGTGCTGCTGCAGTCCTCCCGCTGGGAGGGCCTCACCGCCACGGCGATCGAGGCGCTCGCCTGCGGCTGCCAGCTCGTCATCACTGACTGCACCCCCAATCTGCGCGACATCATCGCCGATGCCGGGCAGCATCCGATGGTACCGGTCGGCGACGCGGCCGCCTTTGCCAATGCGATTGACTGGACCCTCTCCCGCCCCGCCGATCCCGACCGCGCACGGGAAGCGGTGCGCACTTACGGCGTCGAGGCCGCGCTTCACCAATATCAGGCACTGTTTGCGGACATGCTGCGATAAGGGCATCGATCTCCACCGAGAGTCGCCTCAGTGCCCGGTCGCCGCCAGCATGTCGAAGGCTCAACTTCGTAGGAAGATCAGCAGGCCGGCAGCGCCCTGATCAGACGCTCACCCCTACCTCAAATGCCGCCGGACCCCCGCGGCCCGCATCACGAAACCGCCCATCGACGCGATCAGAACCGCCAGCGCCGCTCCCTGCGCACCCATCCGGGGCAAAAGCACCACCAGCAGCGCGCCCAAAATCGCGCATTCGACCAGCCGCACCATCACCGTCAGCCGTTGCCGGTCGATCGTCATCAGGATGGGATCGAAACTGACCCCCGCCATCTCGATCGCCGCCGCGCCCGCGAGCAACAGCAGCAGCGGATAGGCAGGCAGGTAGGCCGCGCCGGACATCTTGACCAACACCCATTCCCCGACAAGCCAGAGCATGAGGATGATGAACACGGCGCTCAAAGCCGCAGCCGCGCTGATCTGGCGGGATAATTTGCGCAGCGCGGTCATGTCGCCTTCCTGCCCGCCGCGCATATGATGGCGGGTGGACTCGGCAAATATCGCGCGCGACATGAGCTGCGAGAAGGTGGTCATCGCATTGCCCAGTTGCGCCGCCAGCCGGTAGTAGCCCGCCCCCGTGGTGCCCGCGAACATGCCTACCAGGAAAATCGGCACATTGTTGATCAGCGCCAGCAGGCTGAGGTTGATGTTGCTCGCAACCGAAAAGTTGAGGATGCCGGGAAAGTGCCGCCGCGCCTCCCCTATCCCGACAGGCTTCACCCTCCCGATGTGGCTGCGGCCATAGCGAAGGGCGAGTATCCAGTAGGTCGCGGACACGACCACCTCCGAACAGGCCCACCCCATCAGGAAGCCGAGCGGCGTCGGGTTGAACCACCAGGCGAGGAGCGCGCCAACCATGCGGGTGATCGGCATCATGCTTTCCGCCAAAGCGGCCGCTGCGAAGCGGTCCAGCAGGCGCAATATACCAACTGCCGTGGATCGCGTGGCCAGCAGCACGACGGATGCATAGCCGAGCCCCATCCAGGCCACCGACCGGTCCCACCCCAGCACGGGCCCAAGCAGCAGGGCAATGGCCGCTGCAAGCGCGATCCCGGCCACCGCGCTCAACACGTCGATCGTCAATGTCGCACCGACCAACCGGGCGAGCGAGGATTTCTCCTCGTCCCGCAGCGGAGCCTGTCCATATTTCACCACCGCCTGCCAACTGTCGAAGGTGACGATGCGCGCGATGAACTGGGCGGTCGCGATGACCAGGCTGAACACGCCGAACCCCGCCGGACCCATGGTCCGGGTCGCTATGGCGAGGTAAACAAGGCTGAGCACAGCGCCCAGCCCCTTGCTGCCGAGCAGCCAGCCCGTGTTGCGGACTATGTTCGCAAAGCCGCGCTTTTCCCCAACGCCACCCGCTATCGCCCGTCTGAACCGACTTGTCATGGCGCCTGATTGCCGAACTCACCGCCGATGCCAAGCGGAATTGTCAGGGCGGAAGGTTCGGCAGCCCCTGCTGGCTTGCAGCGGCTGTCGATGCTTCACTGCCGGGTCCATCCCCGGCACAGCGCCGCCATCCAAATTATCCCGCTTACCCCAGCGTCCCAATTGCACTATCACCCCTGCATGGCCACGCCTTCCCTGCGCCAACTTGATATCTTCGCGCAGATGGTGGCCGCCGGCAACATGGCGCGCTGCGCCCGCGATCTTGGCGTTTCGGTCGAGGATATCGCCCGCGACATCGCTTCGCTGGAAATGCGCCTGGGCTACCGCCTTTTCGAAGGCCCCCTCGATCGTCAGCGGCTCACCCCCGCCGGGCGCAAGACCGCCGAGGCGATGACCCTCCTGTCGCAGGATCAGGAGGCGAATTGGGCGCCGGAAGAGGGTGCTGCGCCCCCACCGCTTGAGCCTGCCCTCGCCCAATCGGAAGCAGCGCCGCCGCAGCCCTCGCCCCAAACAGATCGGCAATCCATTGTCCTCGCCGCGCCCGCGCCCGTCTTCGGCCACTTCCAGGAAGCGCTTGCCGCGTTCGAAGAGGCCAATGAGGATATCGCGATCACGCTGGACCTCTCCATCCACCTCGTCGAAGAGGCGCGTGCCGCACTGGATCAGGGTCGCGTCGACATCGCCTATTTCTATGCGCTCGGCGAACAGTCGGGTCTGGCCTCGCGCTATGGCTGGTCGGAACAGATCAACCTCTATGCCGGGGCGGACCATCCCCTCGCCCGCCGCGATATCGTCACGCCCGACGACCTCCTGATCAGCCCGACGCTCGCGATGGAACCGCAGAACGGACTGCGCCGCATCATGGATGAGGCCCTCGCCCGCGAGAGCATTCGCATGGGTGCGCCGGTGCTTGAAACCGATAATATGTTCGATATCGTGACCATATTGCGGGAAGGCGCAGGCTGCTTTGCCGCCTTCGGCCCGCTCGCGCGTGATCTTGGCCGCATGCAAGGTATCCGCCGCTTGCCCCTCGAACGTCCCCTCCCCTCCATAGAGGTACGGCAAGCCCTGCATCCCCGCGCCGACCCGGACTCGCCCGCCCACGCCCTCGCGGAATTTCTCTTCCTGTAGGGAGAAAGGCCAAAGGACGGGGCAGCCACGCGATGGCGGACGCAGGCGTCACGCGCATTTCTCATTTATCCCTAATGTTACTTCCATGTCGCAGACAGCCTGCCCGCAGCGGAGATCGGTTCGGCGCCAGCGTGCGAAACCGATAACCACGCCAGGCACCATAGCCTTCGCCCCTCGCCATGGCCGCCACGACGAGCCGCCGGCTCAGCCAGCAATTTCCCCGTTGATACGTTATAACATTTGAGCTACGCGCATCCCGCAACCCGTTTCAATCGAGGCTTTCCTTCATGAATTCCCCCCTGTCGCTCCTCCGAGCCAGCTGCGCTTTCGCCCCGATTTGCCTGGCTTTCCCCGCCCTTTCCCAAACCGCTCCAAACGAACAGCCCGCCTATCACGACCAGCAGGCCAACATCGTTGTGACCGCCATCATCCCTCGTCGCCAGAGTGACATCTTGTCCGGCACCTCCATCGTTGCTGGAGAAAAGCTGACCCGCGAACTGCGGCCGACCATTGGCGAGACATTGGCGCGCCAGCCGGGTGTGTCCGCGACCTCCTTCGGCCCTAACGCATCCCGCCCGGTCCTGCGCGGCTTCCAGGGCGAGCGCGTGCGCATCCTCACCGACGGCATCGGCAGTTTCGACGTGTCGAATACCTCGGTCGATCACGCCGTCGCGATCAATCCGCTGACCGCCGACCGGATAGAGATTCTGCGCGGCCCCTCGGCACTGCTTTATGGGTCCTCCGCGATCGGCGGCGTCGTCAATGTGATCGACAGCAGGATCCCGCGCCGCGTACCCGACGAAGCGATTCATGTTGATGGTATCGCCACCTATGGCAGCGCGTCCGACGAGCGAACGGTCGCTGGTGAAATTGAGGTACCGATCGGCGCAGGCTTCGTCGCTCATGCCGATGGCAGCTACACCAAGACGGGCGACTTGCGGACCGGCGGCTATATCCTCTCTGCCCCACTGCGCGCGATCGCCGCCGCATCTGACGACGAGGAAATTCGGGAAGATGGGCGGCTCCGCGGCAAGCTGCCCAATACGGCGGCGGAAACATGGGAAGTGGCCGGCGGTCTCGCCTATGTCGGAGACAGGGGCAATCTTGGCTTCTCCGTTTCCCACAGCAAAAATCGCTATGGTGTTCCCTCGCGCATCGACGTGACGGAAGCACATGATCATGATCACGACGACGAGGAGAATGGCGACCATGATCACGATCATGGTCATTCCCATGAGGATGTGACGCTCGCCATGCGCCAGACGCGCGCAGACCTGCGCGGCGAGGTCGCGGTGAACGGCCCCTTCCTCGACAGCATCCGCCTGCGCGCGGGATGGGCAACCTACCGCCATGACGAGATCGAGCCGACGGGAGAAATCGGCACCACCTTCCGCAACCAGTCGATGGAAAGCCGGCTCGAATTCATCCAGTCGCGACGTGGCGTCTGGGACGGTGCGTCCGGCGTGCAATATTTCACCCGCCGTTTTTCAGCCGATGGCGAAGAGAAGTTCCTGCCCCGGAACCAGACCGAACAGCTCGGTTTCTTTACCCTCCAATCATTTGATCTGGGCGATACGCGGTTCGAGGCTGGGGCACGTTATGAAAAGACGCGCCTGCGTTCGGACCCTGACGCCGACCTGTTCGTGGACGGGCAACGCCGCAGTTTCAACGCCGTGTCCGGATCCATCGGCGCAAGCCAGCAGGTGGTGCCCGGCTGGCGGCTCGGCCTGAACCTTGCCCGTACTGAACGCGCGCCATCGGCCGAAGAGCTGTTCGCGCGGGGCAATCACGCGGGCACGCAGGCATTCGAACTCGGCAATCCTGACTTCAGCCTGGAAAAAAGCTGGGGCGTGGAAGGAACGCTGCGCGGCCAGGGCAAGGGGTATAGCTTTTCCCTGTCCGCCTATCACAACTGGTTCGACGGCTATATCTACGACGCGATCGTGGATAGCAGCATATGCGAGGCAGCCAATGGCGGGACGGAGCTGGAATTTCCCTGCTTCCAATATGCCCAGTCGGACGCGCGCTACTGGGGTATCGAGGCGGAAGGCTCGGTCAAACTGGCGCAAATGGGCCGCTATGCGCTCAACCTCAACGGCGTCGCTGACTATGTACGCGCGACCATTACCGGATCGGGACCAGCGCCGCGCATTCCGCCGCTTCGCCTGCTCGGCGGGCTGGAATTGCAGGACGACCGGCTGACGCTGCGCGGCGAGGTCGAGCATAGCTTCGCGCAGGATCGCATTGCATCTTCGGAAACACGCACGGGCAGCTCTACTCTGGTCAACGCGTCGCTCTCCTTCAAGCCGTTCAGCGGCAACGACAGGACCAGCATCACCGTCAGTGCAAACAATATCTTCGATGTCGAAGCGCGGCGCCATGCCAGCGTTCTCAAGGACTTCGCGCCGCTCGCCGGGCGCGACATCCGCGTGACGGCGCGCCTTTCCATCTGAATAACCTGGTTCATTGCGCAATGTGACTATTTCGTTACAAGGCGCGCATGAACCGGGAGCAGCCAGAAGCGCGGCAGACGTTGGGAGGGGGTGACTGATGCGTCAGATCGCCGCCCTTCCCTACGCCACCGCCGATGACGGCTCCATGCGCATCCTGCTGATCACGTCGCGCGAAACGCGCCGCTGGGTGATCCCCAAGGGTAATCGTATCAAGGGCATGGCCTCGCACCGGGCGGCTGAGCTCGAAGCCTATGAAGAGGCGGGCATCCACGGCATCGCGTGCCCCGCACCCCTGGGCCGCTACCGCTATGATAAACGTCGCCGCAAAGGTGGGTCGCGTGAGGCCACGGTGGAGGTTTTTCCGCTTGCGGTGACAGGCCAGTTGTCCCAATGGCCCGAGCAGGGGCAGAGGGAACTGCGCTGGTTTCCGGTCGCCGAGGCCGCGAAGGCAGTCGACGAACCCGATCTTCAAACCATGATCGCGGCCTTTCGTGAACCGCCGCGTGATCCCGGCTTGTTCATCCGAATGCTGCTGCGGGTCAAGGAATGGCAGAGCGAAAGGACTGGAATGCTGCGGTGGTTTCACGCGCTGATGCCCAAGCAGGGGCGCTTCTTCGACCAATTTGAAGATCATGCGGCAACCCTGGTTGCGGGGGCGGACGCGCTCGCCAGGCTGCTGAAGGGCGGCCCGGACATGGACGCGCAGATTCAAGAGATTTCAGCGCGAGAGCATGAAGCGGACGACATCATCCGCGAGGTTCTGCAGGATGTCCGCCGCATCTTTGTCACTCCGTTCGACCGCAGCGCCATCACGGGCCTGATCGGCGTGATGGATGACGCCATCGACCAGATGAATCAGACCGCCAAGGCGATCGCCCTGTTCGAGGTCAAGGATTTCGCACCACAGATGCAGGATATGAGCGCGCTCATCGTCGAATGCGCCCGCATCACCGCAGAAGCAATGCCGCTCCTGCGATCGCTCAGCCTCAATTCAGTGCGGCTCCACGATCTAACGGAGCGGCTGGTCAAGCTCGAAGGCCATGCCGATATATTGCATGAGGCAGGTCTGAAGGCGCTCTACAATCAGGCACGCCAGGGCAACCCCATGGACTTCGTCGTCGGCAATGAAATCTATGGCCATTTGGAAAAGGTGACTGACCGCTTCGAGGATGTCGCCAACGAAATCTCCGGCCTGGTGATCGATCACGCCTGACGCCTCTCACTCTCTCCCCTTCGAGTGAAGCCGAGACGCGGGCAGTCAGCACATGCCGTTTCTCGATCACGCTTGAAGCGATCCGAAGCAGGACGCCTCCATCCATGCAGAACAAGGCCTAACCCGCCATGGAAGCCCATATCGCCTTCCCGCTGCTCGTCGCCCTCATCGGGGTGGCGCTTGCATTCGACTTCCTGAACGGGCTGCATGACGCCGCGAACTCGATCGCGACGATCGTGTCCACGCGTGTACTAAAGCCCCAATATGCCGTTGCTTGGGCAGCCTTTTTCAATTTTATCGCCTTCCTTTTCTTCGGCCTTCATGTCGCGGAAACGGTCGGAAAGGGCATTGTCAACGCTAGCATCATCGATCCGCCGGTGATTTTCGGCGCGCTGATGGGTGCGATCTCCTGGAACCTGATCACTTGGGGGCTGGGCATCCCCTCCTCCAGTAGCCACGCTCTGATCGGCGGCCTGCTTGGCGCCGGCACGGCCAAGGCAGGCTTAAGCGCAGTGGTATGGAGTGGCGTGTTCAAGACCAGCGCCGCCATCGTCATGTCTCCCGCTATCGGCCTGGTGCTGGCACTCTTTCTGGTTCTCATCATCAGCTGGGTCTTCCGCCGCTTCACTCCGCAGGGCGCGGACCGGGTCTTCCGCAAGCTGCAGCTCGTTTCCGCCTCGCTCTATTCACTCGGCCATGGTGGCAACGATGCGCAGAAGACGATGGGGATCATCGCTGTGCTCCTATACTCGCAGGGTATGCTGGAAGGCGGCTTCCACGTTCCCTTCTGGGTGGTGATTTCCTGTCAGGCCGCCATGGCCATCGGCACGCTGCTCGGCGGATGGAAGATCGTCCACACCATGGGATCGAAGATCACCCGCCTTACTCCGGCACAGGGCTTCTGCGCCGAGACAGGCGGCGCGATAACGCTGTTCATGGCCACGCATCTCGGTGTTCCGGTCTCGACGACCCACACCATCACAGGTGCAATCGTGGGCGTCGGCGCTTCCCGCCGTCTGTCAGCGGTGCGCTGGAACGTCGCTTCGAGCATTGTCGTCGCTTGGGTCGTAACCCTTCCGGCAGCAGCACTGATCGGCGGAGGTTTTTACGAACTGACCCGGCTGTTTTGACGTTCGCCCCTTCACAAGCGGCAGCCTCATGTCTATATGGCGTTTTGAAAATCCGGTCCTTGCAAGCCTTCCGGCAAGTATGGACCGTCCCCTGGATCGCCCGGGGACCGGCTTCGAATAGCGCGCGAAACCGGCGGGATTGGGCGACATTGGCGGGTCACAAGGTGCTGACAGTGCGGATCGGACAGTCCCGGCCCGCACTTTTTTGCGTGGCGGCGTAGGCGCGAATCAGCGCTTTTGCCCGTCCCGTCAGGCTGAATTTTCGCTGTGATGCGAATAAATGCGACGAACCACAGGCAGGAAACGCAATGGCGACCAAAGCTCTCCCCACGATCAGCAATACCGGCGCGAAAAAGCGCATCAGAAAGGTATTCGGCGACATCCACGAAGTGGTGCAGATGCCGAACCTGATCGAGGTCCAGCGGGAGAGCTATGAGCAGTTCCTCCGCTCCGACCCGAAGACCGGCTATGTCTCAGGCTTGGAAAAGACCCTGCGCTCGGTCTTCCCGATCCGCGATTTCGCAGGCACCGCCGAAATGGACTTCGTCCATTATGAGCTGGAAGATCCGAAGTACGACGTCGAGGAATGCCGTCAGCGCGGCATCACCTACGCCGCCCCCATGCGCGTCACACTGCGTCTGATCGTATTCGAAGTCGACCAGGACACCGAAACCCGCTCCGTGCTCGATATCAAGGAGCAGGACGTCTACATGGGCGACATGCCGCTCATGACGCAGAACGGCACCTTCATTGTCAACGGCACCGAGCGCGTCATCGTGTCACAGATGCACCGTTCGCCGGGCGTCCTGTTCGACCATGACCGTGGCAAAACCCACTCGTCGGGCAAGTATCTCTTCGCCGCCCGCGTGATCCCGTATCGCGGTTCCTGGCTCGACTTCGAATTCGACGCCAAGGACATCGTCAACGTTCGTATCGACCGTAAGCGCAAGCTGCCAGTAACGGCGCTTCTCTATGCGCTGGGCCTCAATGCGGAAGACATTCTCGGCTATTTCTACAACAAGGTGACCTTCCTGCGCGGCGAAGGCGGCTGGCAGATCCCCTATACCGCCGAAGCATGGCGCGGCCAGAAGCCGGCTTTCGATATCGTCGACGCAAAGTCGGGCGAAGTCGTGTTTGCCGCCGGTCACAAGATCTCGCCACGCGCCGCCAACAAGGCGGAGAAGGACGGCCTCGAGACGCTGTTGATCCCGACCGATGAAGTCTATGGCCGCTACAGCGCCTTCGACCTCATCAACGAGAGCACCGGCGAAATTTACATCGAGGCTGGCGATGAAGTTAGCCCCGAAAATCTCGAAAAGCTGGACAAGGCGGGCATCGACCGTCTTGAGCTCCTCGACATCGACCATGTCACCACCGGTCCCTGGATCCGCAACACGCTGAAGGCCGACAAAGCCGAGGAACGCGACCAGGCCCTGTCCGACATCTATCGCGTCATGCGCCCCGGCGAACCGCCGACGAAGGAAACCGCCGAAGCCCTCTTTGCCGGCCTCTTCTTCGACCCCGAGCGCTATGACCTCTCGGCTGTTGGCCGCGTGAAACTCAACATGCGTCTTGACCTCGATGCCGAGGACACCGTCAC
>JAEZCS010000107.1 GCA_023433445.1 Pseudomonadota bacterium
ATCTCATCCTTCCCGGCCGCTATATCCTGCAACCGGAGGTCATGAAGATCCTCGCGCGCCAAGAAAAGGGCGCGGGCGGCGAGATCCAGTTGACCGACGCGATGGCGTCCATGATCGGGCAACAGCCTTTCCACGGCGTCACCTTTGACGGCCGCCGCTTCGATTGCGGTTCAAAGGCGGGTTATATCGAAGCCAA
Organism: Pseudomonadota bacterium; assembly: GCA_023433445.1. Taxonomy (GTDB): domain Bacteria; phylum Pseudomonadota; class Alphaproteobacteria; order Sphingomonadales; family Sphingomonadaceae; genus Sphingobium. The sequence continues at coordinate 197 of JAEZCS010000107.1, forward strand.
TCTGGCGCTGGCGCTCGATCGCGAGGACCTGGGTGAACATATCCGGAAGTTCGCTCTAGCGGAGCTCGGTCGCCGCTGCGGCTTGAGGGTCCCCGGTCACAAAAGGAAAATAGCCTCTCCTTCTGATGTACCGGGAAAGAGGGCCACTTCTTAAAAGGCGCAGTGCATCACGGCATTGAGAGCATGATCGATTTCCAGATGAGGCACGCAGTCCACTAATCGCCGCCGCGATCTGATCCAAACCGGGTTAGGGGCTGTTTGGAAAATCAGCGAAGGGGGGTTCTCGAGGGGCCCTCTGTCTGATCCAGGCTCAGCATGTGGACCCAGCGGCCGAGGGCGAATGGCCCAGATTGTCAAAGAGACGAAGCGCTATCCTGATGATCTGACCGATAAGGAATGGTACCGCCTGCGCGAACTCTTCCCTGATCTTCTGCGCCAGATCGACACGCCGCCAGCGCACCGCACCATGGGCTGCGGGGATCGGCCCCGCCTCGACAACCGCCCCCAGCCGCCGCGCGCCTTGCGCGTGGCATCAGGAGATGGAAGTTGGCGCCATGATTCCGCAAGGGCCTTCATCAGGACGTAATCCGATCGTCACCGCGCCGACACACGGCTCCACTAGGCGCATGCCAACGATCCGGTAGCGAGGAGGCAACCCATGGCATCGAGCGCACATCAGCCTATCACCCACGCCGTGCATCGGCACCGGCATCTGTCCAAACAGGGGCTGCTGGAGCGCGCCTTCACCTTCGCTTTTCGCGGTCTTGTCTACGCGCAGATTTGGGAGGACCCAGAGGTGGATATGGAGGGGCTGGCGATCACGCCCGATTGCCATGTCGTCACCATCGCGTCGGGCGGCTGCAATGTACTTAGCTATTTGACGGCTGATCCGGCGAAGATCACGGCAGTCGATCTCAACATCGCCCATATCGCGCTCAACCGACTGAAGCTGACGGCGCTGCGGACGCTGCCGAATCATGATGACTTTCACCGCTTCTTCGCTCGGGCGGATTGCCGGCAGAACGTGAGCGCTTATCGCACTCATGTTGCGCCGCATCTGGACGATGCAACGCGGCGCTATTGGGAGGGCCGTGATCTGATCGGGCGTCGGCGGATCGGTGGTTTTTCGCGCGGCATCTACCGGCAGGGGCTGCTAGGCCAGTTCATCGGTGCGGCGCATCTGTTGGCGCGCCTGCACGGCGTAGATCCGCGGCGGATGCTGGGCGCGGGCACGCGCGAGGAACAGCGGGCGATCTTCGAGGAAGAGCTGGCGCCGATATTTGACAGCGGCTTCACACGCTGGCTGACGGGCCAGCCGGCGTCGCTGTTCGGCCTGGGCATCCCTCCGGCGCAATATGCTGCACTTGCAGGAGAGGCGCGCATGAATAAGGTGTTGAAGGCGCGGCTGGAGAAACTCGCCTGCGGCTTTGACCTCAAGGATAATTACTTCGCGGTTCAGGCGTTCGGCCGCGGCTATGAAGGCGGCAAGGGGCCGCTCCCGCCATACCTTCAGGCGGCACATCATGCCGCCTTGGTTGATCGCGCCGACCGGGTCGATGTCCAGCACGCCAACATGATCGATTTCCTGGCCGCACAGCCTGCCGGATCTGTCGATCGCTATGTGCTGCTGGATGCACAGGATTGGATGTCCGATACGCAATTGAATGCGCTGTGGGCGCAGATCAGCCGGACAGCCCGCGCTGGCGCCCGCGTGCTGTTCCGTACCGCGGGCGAGGCCAGCATTCTGCCCGGGCGGGTGGATGCGGGGCTTTTGAACCGCTGGGATTATCTGACGGAGGCCTCTCAAGGACTAACGGCGAAGGACCGCTCTGCCATTTATGGCGGCGTTCACCTTTATATCCTGCGAGAGAAAGCATGATGGGGAATGGCCACGGGCAGTTGATGGACAGCGTGTATCGCCGCCAGCGCCATATTTACGATGTTTCGCGAAAATATTATCTGTTGGGCCGCGATGGGCTGATCGCTGACCTTGCGCCTCCAAGCGGCGGGGCAGTACTGGAGATCGGTTGCGGCACTGGACGCAACCTGATCGCCGTTGGGCGTGCTTGGCCGAAGGCGCAACTCTATGGCGTCGATATCTCCGAAGCGATGCTCGATACCGCCCGCAAGGCGGTAGTGAAGGCAGGCATGGGGCGGCGCGTAACTTTGGCGCAGGGCGATGCCTGCGGTTTCGATCCGATGGCGCTGTTTGGGCGCGCCACTTTCGAACGGGTGTTTATCAGCTATGCCTTGTCAATGATCCCCAAATGGCGCGAAGCGCTGCTGCAGGCGGGGATCTGCGTCGCACCGGGTGGCAGGTTGGAAATCGTCGATTTCGGCGAGCAGGAGCAACTGCCCACCCTGTGGCGGCAGATGCTATTCGCCTGGCTGGCCCGTTATCATGTCGCCCCGCGCGGCGACCTGCGTCGCGCCATCGACGAGTTGGCGAGGCATACCGGGGGCTTCGCGCATAGCCGCCCCCTCTATCGGGGCTATGCCATAAGGGGCGGGCTAATCCGCGTCTGAAGCCTCAGTTCTTTTCACCGGCCCAGATGGAGTGGATCTGCGGCTGGCGACCGCTCACCAATTCAGTTCATTCCGTCATTCCTGGAGCCTGATCCGATCAAACTGGATCGGATCAGGCTCCATTTATTTCTAGTCTTCAGCAGTTGCCGAGCTAGCAGATGATGCAATCTGCTTCGAAAGTCTCTAGCGCGGAGCCCGCGCTATTTCGAATGGGCAGAAAAGTGATGCGCATCCATTGATCAATCGAGCATGACTGTCCGCAATTTGGCGATGTCGCCGTCGGTCAGGCCGAGAATCTTCTTCATGTACTCTTCCGAACCGCCATATTCTCTGTCAATATATTCAAAGAACTGTGCGAGGTGCGATACACCGGTGGGGGTGTAGAGCGGCTCGGCTGCGCGAGGCTTATTGTCTGCATTCACATATAATTTCAGGATGGGATTCTTGGGGTAATCTGCCGGATTTACCTTCGGCATCTCATATTGGGGCCGGCGGAGTGCAGTCGATTTATGATAGTCCTTCAGGATCGTCTCGCGGTCCACCCCAAGGACCTCGTACAGAATGGCGGTCGCCATGCCAGTGCGGTCTTGCCCCGCCGAGCAATGATAGACCACCGCGCCCTCATCCGCTCCGATCCGGCGATAGAGCGACCGCAACTGCGGGACCAGTATCTTTTCCATGCCCTCATAGACATGCTCGCCGTTGCCCTTGCCATAGCCAGCCATCAGGGGCGCGATTGAATAATCGTTTGCGATGAAGAGGGCACCGGTGCGATCGTCAATCAGGTCTGGCGCAACTTCGCGTTCTTCCAAAGAGCGTAGGTCAACGACGGATCCGATGCCAAGTTGATCGACCAGCGCGTAATCCGCTTCAGTGAGCAGCGGCATGGCTCCCGAACGAAAAGCTTTGCCCCAGCGGACGGTTCGGCCGTCGCTTGTCATATAGCCGCCGATATCCCGAAAATTGCTGCCCCTTTCGATCGGCAGGACACGTTCGGCCACGGTGGTGATCTTGCCGGCCTTGTCTTTCAGCAGAACGTAGCGGCGCTCGCCGGCAGAGATTGGCAGGGTAATCCCTGCCGTCTCTCCCGAAGAGAGCATCTCGGCGCTGTCCACCTGAGTGTCACTGGCGTCGATCGTCCCGTCACGGCTAATCCAGATGCTGGCGGGCACGATCTCGCCCGGGTCCAGAACCACGCGTTCCGCGTCGATGCGGGTCAGCGTCGCCGCCTCCCGCGCCAATGCAGGGGCGGCGGACGACAAGGTAGCAAGGGCAAAGGCGGTGGTGAAAGTGATACGCATCTTTCCGTCTCCCGTCAGAAACCAAACCGAACGCCGAAAAGATAGCGCGAGCCAATCTGCTCGACCTCAGTTGGCGTGGCGGGGGTACCTTGATAGGCGATGTAGGTTTCGTCCGTCAGGTTGGCGAGGTCGGCAAAGAGAGTGAGCTTGTCATTCAACGCATACCGCAGCGAAAGGTCGAGATTTTCATAGCCCTGCCGATATTCGCCGCTGCCCATGCCGCCCAGCGTGTCGAGCCAATGCGAACGCCACTGGTAGCTCAGGCGGGCGGAGATGCCGTACTTTTCGTAAAAGAGCGACGCGTTGGCGATCGTCTTCGACATGCCTTGGAAGGCGATATTCTGCTGCGTGGGTGTGTCGAAGTTGCCATCGAGCAGCGTGACATTGCCCTGGAAGCCGAGACCGTCCAGCGCCCCGGGCAGGAAGTCAAACTGCTTGAGCAGGTTGAACTCGACGCCGTAGAGCTTGCCACTACCGCCGTTATATGTGCCGCTCAGCAGATAGCTTGACCGGTCGATGCCGCCAAAATCATAGAAATCTCTGCCGACCACCTGCTGGCTTTGGTAGAGGACATTATCGACCCAGCGGTGGAAGCCCGCGACCGAGATCATTCCGTTCCCCGGCAAATAATATTCGATGCTGGCGTCCACGCCCCAAGTATATTCCGGCTTTAGCAACGGGTTGCCGCCACCGATGGTGCCGGGGCTGGCGCTATCGTTGATCGATGCGCCGACGCGGATCGCGCCATAAGCCGGGCGCGAAACGCCCCGCTGGCCCGCAATGCGCAGCACCAGATTGTCGCTCGCGGCATATTTGAGGTTCAGGCTGGGGAAGAAGTCGGTCTTGGTGCGCTCATAGCGCAGCTGCGTAGCAATGCCGCCTGCGACCAACGTGCCGCGATTGTCCATGCTGTAGCGCTCGATGCGAACGCCGCCGACCGCAGTCAAGGGCCCGCTTTCGATCTTGCCCATGACATAGCCGGCCAGCGTTTTCTCACGCTGCGCGTAGCGATCACTGTCAGGGTTATCGAGCGCCGGATCAAAAAGACCGGCGCTCTGGAGGCGGCCCAGGAGGCTATCAATGTCGCGTCGCATAGCGACATTATCGGCATAGTTCAGTGTCACGCCCAGCGGGAAGCCCGTGTCCCAGGCCTCGTTCGTGACATAGCTGTTTATGTTGAAAGGTTGGCCGACACTTGCGCCCAGCGCTCCAATCGCCACGACGTTGGAGAAAGAGAACAGCGTGCCGTCGATCTCGCGGTCAGCGTAAAGCCCGCCCGCCGACAGGGTCAGATCGCCCATCTCCTTGGCTACATCGAACTTGACGGTGTAGCTATCCGACACCGTCTTCTGGCGCGCGGAGATCAAGATGGCGCCACTGTTGGACAAGCTTGCCTGGTTGAACGGGCCATTGACGGTCACAATCGGAAAATTTGGGTCGCTATTGTCATAGCTCAACGACAGATTGTTCGCGCCACTCGTCGATGCCTGGACCAGAGGCAGGTAGCTGGTGTTTTCCGTCCGCGCATAGTTGAACTTGAACGAAGCCGAGAGGCCGTCATCCGTCTCATAATCGCCGCCGACAGTACCGATATAATTGCGGTTTCGATATTCCCCGAAGTTGAAGCTGCCGCGCAGCGGAACGCCCGTCAGAATTCCGCTGTCCTGGGTACGTGTCCCACCGGCCGCGCGGTCCAGCCGAAACTCGTATTGGTTACGCTGTTCATTGTCGTTGAACTCACTGAAGATCGCCTTTGCGTAGAGCCTCTGCCCCTCTTCCGGGCTGAATTCCACGCCGCCGAACAGGCCATTGTTCCAGCGTTCGATCTTGTACTGGCGCACGTCGAACTCGGTCGGACCATTGGCGTCATAAGCGCCGACTTCGCGATTGTCGGTGAGCTGCTTGCGGCGGTAATGCGACCCACCCACCACTACACCGAAATTGTCGTTCGACCAGGACAGGCGCACTGAGCCCTGCCGCTGTTCTCCCCCGCCAAGGCCCATGAAGCCATAGCCGGCGTCGCCCGACACATGCAGTCCCTTTCGCTCCATCGGCGAGTAGGTGCGCAGGTCAATGGTCGCGACCACGGCGTCGGCCTGCAAATCGCTGGTCAGCGACTTGTTGATGACCATTTGCGAAAGCAGGACCGCAGGGATGGCGTCGAAGCGGAAGGCGCGCGTGTCGCCCCCTTCGTCCACGCCAACCATCGGGACGCCATCGATGCTGACCGAGGTCCACCGATTGGGAGCACCGCGGACCTGAATATAGCGTTCCTGGCCCTGATCGCGCTGCACCGCGACGGCAGGCAGGCGGGAGAGAGCGGCCGCGGCATTCTGGTCGGGGAAGCGGCCCATCGCGTCCGATGCGGCGACATCAGTCAGGTTCGACGCCTCACGCTTCAGGGTAATCGAATCCTGCTGGGCCGAAAGGATGGAGCCCGTTACGACGATAGCCCCTTCTTCCGCTGAATCGAGCGCCATCGGGATCACGCTCGCTGCGGGGGAGACCGCACGGCGCAAAACAATGCGGGCGCCGTCGTCAACGGCGATTTCGAGTCCGGTTCCAGCGATCAGCCGCCCCAGCGCTTCACGCGTGCCCATCATGCCGTTCACGGGGCGGCTGCGGATAGCATTTAGACCTTCGCCTGGGGCGACGATCTGCAGTCGACCCTGCTTCCCCAAAGTGGCGATCGCCGTCGGCGGAGGTTGAGATGGAATATTGAAAACACGCTCTTGGGCATAGGCAGGCGCCGCGACTACAAAGGCCGCAGCAATGAAGCTGCAGCCAGACAAAAATCTGGAGTTCATGGAAGTTGTCCCCGCTGATCGGTCTTGATGGCCGGTTTCAGTGACTAGATGCAGCGCGCGCGCCGATCCTCCATTCTATTTCAAACTAATTTTCAGTCGGGTCGAAACAGGGTGACGCTGTCTTGCGCAATGGCGATGTTAAGACCCTGCGCCATCGCAGCGGCGCGAGCGAAACCGACCGGATCGCTGGTGGAGTAGACGCCCGCTACTGTCATCCTTGCGACAGACGGCTGGTCGATGATGATCCGAGTGTCGGAATAGCGAGCAAATTCGCGCGCCGCGTCGGCCAGCGTCATGCCGGTCAAATCCAGCTCACCCCGCTGCCAAAGCCCCATCCGATCGACATCGGCCATGCTCAGCCGCGCCTGGCTCATCTGCTCGTGCGAAAAGGACAATAGATCGCCGGCTGTAAGACGAACGAGATCGCGGGAGCCGTGAAGGACGTCCACTACGCCCTCGCGTACAGTGACCGATACGGCGTCCGGTTCGGTCATCCGGACAAGGAAGCTCGTTCCGACCACGCGAATTTTCAGCGGGCCTGCATTGACGATGAATGGCCGCGAAGCGTCCTTGGCCACGTCGAAATTGGCTTCGCCTGTAACCAGGCTGACTTGACGGAGGGCGTCGTGAAACGCAACCTCGATCTCGGCGCTGCTGTTGAGGGTGACTGCCGACCCGTCCCGCAGTGCCGTTCGTTGAACATTTCCCTTAGATGCGGCGATGCTTTGAACGGCCCACCAATTTTTCGCGCCTACAGCGCCAATGACTGTCGCCGCCACTGCACCGATCCCACTACGAATCCATGTTCTACGGCTGATCCCGCGGTGCTGCGTCAGATCCGCACGTTGATCGCGGTCGATCGCCCGTGAGTCGTCGCCATGTAGGGCATGTGTAGTTTCGGCAGGATAGGGAATACCGAGCGCCACGGCGCGATCACAATAGGCGTTGGCAGCCATTGCCCTCGCGAATGCGCCGTGGTTGCGAAGATCCTCGCTCGCCCAGGTTTGCAGTTCAGCTTCTTCTCTGGAAGACATTGCGCCCGAGTTGACGCGTGTGGCCCAATATGCGGCGCGTTCTTCGCGCTCCTTGGCCTCAACCGTGGGCGTCCCGTCGCTTGGTTCCAAAATTCTGCTCATTACCCTTAGATGACGGACCGCGGCGATTTCCTCCACGCCCGAATGCATTTATCAGGCTGGTGAGAGCTTTCATCATATGCTTTTCAACCGTGCTTTCTGCAATGCCTAGTTCCCTGGCTACGTCTTTCTGCGACAGCCCCTGCAACTTGCGCATGACGAATACCTCGCGGCATCGATCGGGTAGGCGGTCGATGAACGCTGCAACCTGGCGCAGTTCCTGGCGATCAGAAAGAACGCGCTCGGCATCAGGCGTCAATTCCGGAATGTCCAGGATTTCGGCATGATTGGCCGCTTCGATCATCACGACCCGAGAGCGCCGAAGCGAGCGAAGCACAACCGACTTGGCGACTTCGAAGAAATAGTTACGCGGTGAAATGATGTGATCCACGCGGTCAAGCGCGGCGAGGATCGCATAGCTTTCCTGAATGACGTCATCGACATCCATTCCCCAGCCGGAAGGGCCGCGGACAAGCCATTGCCGCACCGCCGCTTCATGTGGGAAGATATTGCGGCCCAGCCAGGCCGCACGTTGCTGGGAGAGCATCATAATGGCTGCCGCCTAGCGGCATCAGATGACAGTTTGGATACAGCTTGCTTCAGAATGGTCAGGCGATGGCGGATCAATCAACTTGCTGTTTCAGCAACTGCGGCGGGAAATCCAGTTCGAAGTCGGAAGAGCGCGGCGACGCGCCGAATGTCGCCTCGCCGTTGCGACCGGCATGACGATCGAGCAAAGTGGAATATGTGGTAAAGTGCATCTTGTTCCTATCAGTGTCGAATTCGATGAAGCGCAGCCAGCCCGCGCCGCCATTGGCGGACCCCGGGGTGCCCTCGGGGCCGATCGTGTTACCCTGATAGTCCTGCAATATCTGATACACTGGATAACCGGCATCATTGCGGTCGATCCGCAGATTTTCGCCGCGTGATACCCCGTCTTTCGTCGGCGTCCAGTTATGGCCGGACAAGATAAGGAAGATCGACGCGTTCTTCCGGATGAAACGATCCCAGATCTGGTCCGGCGGCAGATGCTCGGTTCCTTCGAAATAGTGCTGATAATCGTTCGATCGCTCCCTTGTGTCCGGGCTGAGCCATTCATGGGTGGTGACGATGACTGGTAGGCCAGGATTGGAATCCAGCACGCTTTGCGCCCAATCAAGCACGGGCTGCGCAGGCTGCATTTCGAGCGACAGGTGCAGGAAGCGCTTTCCGCCGCCAGTGAAGAATTGGTAGCTGTTCAGCCCCTGATTGAAGCTGCCGCCGAACCAGGGCTTGCCCGAGAAATGACGTGACTGCGGACCGAAATACAGTTCCCATGTGCGCCCACCGGACAAGGGCCGGTTCGCGCCGGGACTGTCCAATCCCGACCACCAACTGTAATTGTCATAATCATGATTGCCTGGCGACATGCCGAATGGAATGGAGGCGCGGCTAAGGATAGAAACAGCACGATTGGCATTATCCCATTCGACGCGCGTGTCTCGATAGTGGAAAGAACCGGGGTCCACTTCAGCACATTTCTCGCGAAACTGCCCATCGCCATGCTGTACGATGTCACCGACGAAGGTCACGAAGACCAAATTCTTCTCTTGCCGTTTATCGACCAGATATTGCATCTGCTGAACGAAGGTGTCGACACCGCGTGGCTGCGGAAGCAGGACATCCGAGTAATTCTGTGTATCGGACACCACCGCTACAGTGAATTTTTCCGCCCATGCTGGGGTCGCTGCAAGCAACATGACGGCGCAGAGGCTCATGACGAACCGGCAACGTGTCATCAGGTTCATAGAAAGCTCGTCCGATTAGGAGAACCGCTCCTTGCGCGCGATCTATTTCCTTCTGATGACAGGGCAGGTCTGGACTTGTAACGGTGTTGCGCCGGTCACCTATCTCACTATGCCACCTTGGCCTCAAAGGCGTGCGGACTCATGCCGCCCGGATATGAATGGCGCCGGCGGGAATTGTTGAAGCCGTTAATATACTGGGATTGCGGCTTCAGCTTACCGCCGGGCTGGCCAGCTCTGCCGCCAGATCAGGGCGCTTTGAAGCAAGCCACACGGTGTGCACGGTGTTTTCTCCATCGACTACCGCTGCCACCTCAACTTCCTCTACATCGAAACCGTTGTTCTTCAGGCGGGTAGTAAATGCATCGTCGCTATAGGCGGACCAGATCGCCAGAATCCCCCCGGACCTAAGCGCCGCATGGGCGGCGCGGAGCCCCCAATTGCAGTAGAGCCGTTCGTTCGCAAGATGGATAAGCCCGTCGGGACCATTATCGACGTCCAGCATAATGGCGTCGAAACTGCCTCGGGCCTTTGCAATCACATCATGAACGTCACCCAGTTCAAGAACAACACGCGGGTCCGACAAATAATCATGAAAAAGATGGACCAAGGGGCCTTTCGCCCAACTCACGACCTCAGGAATGAGCTCTGCTACCCTGATCTCGGCGCTCCGCGGCAGTGCCCGCAAAGCGGCACCGAGCGTGAAGCCCATGCCCAAACCACCCACAAGCACCCGCGCATCTCGTGCGACCAGGCGCTGACATGCCAGAGTAGCGAGGGCTTCTTCCGAATGACGAACCTGATTTCCCATGAGTTCGTTATCGCCGAACCTGATGGAGTAGTCCTCACCCCGACGCAGGAGGCGCAAGCGGCCTCCGTCAGGAAGCTCTGCCGTGCCGATCAGTTCGATTGGAGCCGTCGCGCATTCGTCAGGCGAAACCAGCATGGCTTTTCCTTAAATGCTGTGGCGCGCGCCGAGGGGCGCGGTCTGCAATCCTCAACAAGATGACGACTGCAAGACCCGATTCAGGCGGCCGATGAGAGACGGGAGCTTTACTTGGTGGCGAACTGCCCAGGTTCAGCTCTGAACACGAGGCGCGCATGGTTTCGAACGGCAGCCGCCGTTTTGAACCTCTCCTCCTGCGGATGAGATGTCACCAAAGGATAGCCCTGCGAATTGTACCGTGTTTCCCGCACCGTGAGCCGGAAACTGCCGTCTTCGGTCTTCGTGATGAGGAAGGGAGCGATTTTCTCTCGGCTCATGGTGACTCCTTACTAGGTCGGGAAAAGTCGGCAGCGTTTTTAGATGCCGAGATGTGGACGTTCAGCCAAGTATAGCCGCAACGATCTTCTTTAACTCACTGGCGGGCAAAACCGCTGCCGGAACCGGGATGGGCCCTCGCTTCTGCCCTCGATTAAAAGGCAGCTGCAGAATGGGTCGTCTAACGGTCGGAACGTCAATATTCATCTTTTAACCTCGCGGCGTGCGCCGCATTATTATTTGTTGGACCTCGCGCGCCAGGGGGTGCAGCGAGGTGGTACGTGAAGCGAATGATAATGGACAGCTTACGGCTGACTTGGACGGATTACGTGGTCGTTATGTTCGCCACGGCAACGACGCCTCAGAAGCCTCTTCCAGGTTAGCGCTTCAGTAGGTCAGGCACGACGTCTTCAGGACGACGCGCGCTTTTTCCGCGCGAGATAGCGCGCATCCCGTGCAGCCTTTTGCTCAGCTTCTGTGAGCACGGGCTTTTGCCGCGGGGCGCTCGCGGCCGCTGCTTCAAGCGCCTCGGCACGTTTCGCAGCTTTTTGTTCCTTAGCCAGGAGCAGAGCCTTCTGGCGCTTTTCGCGCGCAGCGGCCTCTTTGGCCTCCCGAAGTTCCGCCTTTGCGGCCGCAGCGACTTGGTCAACCGGCGGCTTGTTTTGCAGTTTCTGGAGACCCTCCGTCCGGGCGCGCGCCGCTAAGGCAATACGCTCCTGAAAGGATGGCTCTTTATATCTTTTCATGCAGGGAATTGTCCTGTGTTCAAGCATTCACCTGATGCCGCCGGGCGGCATCAACCGCCCGGCGCCATTTTCAGGCTGACTGGAGATTGACAGCCGAGGTCTTGCCGCGGCGGTCCTGTTCCAGATCATAAGTGACGCGCTGATCCTTTTCGAGGGTGCGCATGCCCGCCTGTTCAACGGCAGAGATATGGACGAAAGCGTCGCTGCTGCCGTTTTCGGGCGCGATGAAGCCATAACCCTTGTCGGCGTTAAAAAATTTGACTGTTCCGGTAATCATGCTCGGTCTCCTTGTCGCATGTCCTTAGGAACGCGCGACCATTCGCGCATTCCGGCTTAAAAGAGGCAATGTGGGGACAAAGGAGAGCCGAAGCGGCCCGATATCCGTCAAAACGCGACGTTCAGCGATCTGCTGATAGCACAACTCGAGGAAAATGCAAAATCGAGGCGGGCAGAGCAAATACGCCCTCTATCCAAATCTGTCAGATCGATCCTTTTAAGTCGTTCAGAACGAGAAGAAAGCTATTCAACAGCTACCACCCATGAGCGGGCGCTCGAGGAAGTGACACGGATGCTGGGCGAGACCTACCGTATCTCCGTTCTACGTAGCAGCCCCGTCAAAAAGCGACAATCTGACGGCACACATCTCCGGGTGTCACCTCTTCAAGCCATTCCCGCAGCATATTCTCGATCCAGACCACCGCGCTGTAGAAGCCCCCTTCCAACAAGCGCGGGTCCATGCGGCCTTCCAACGAGGCGAGATATTCCTCGGGGAAATAGTCCAATGCATCCGAAAGGATAGTGACGAACATGAAAATGGCCGTCGAAAAAATCGACGCTTTATATTGGAAATATAGTTCTTCCTTGTTGATCGGCGGACAGCCTTGTGCGGCGGATTCCTCGATGAAGATGTCAATCACGCGCTTGACCAAGCCGATATGCTTGTCGGGCTCAGGCATCATGAGCATGCCGCTCAGCGCTTGAGCGATGCTCGCCTGCCCTGCTCCACCCCAGTCGAGTATGCCGGCCTGAAGCTCGCCCTTCTCGTCTCGCCAGAACCAGGCATTGTCGATGTTCAGGTTGATGTGGCACAGGCCGGTATAGTCGGCATTGGACAGCAGATAGGCGAGCAGTTTGTCCTTATACTCCAGCCCGAACAGCACGTCCTCGCGCCACTTCTTAAGGAATTCCGGCTTTGTTACTTCCGGCGAAAAGATCTGGGGAGCCACGCGCCCGATAAAGTCGATCAGTCGATCAAGCCGCGGTTCGGGAGCCTCGATGCGCTGGAAATCTGGCGCAGCCTTGGCAAAGGGAAAGATCTCCTCGAGATCATATCCCAGGTCACCACGCTTATGGGCGGCCACCAGACGAGCGAGGTTGCGCGTCAGAACTTCATAATGTTCCTCAACGCTGGGCACCTCATGGTCATAGCCCTTGCGATAGGCCGGCTCGACCGGATCGATCCCAAATGGAACCCGCTCAGTTATGAGGATATAATTGCCGGTATAGGAGCTGTAGTCACCGAAATAATATCTGGTGACAGTGACCGGAAATTGCCGTTCCCGCGATAGACGGCCTATTTCGATTTCGCCATTAGACAGCCGAAGCAATCCATATTTGTGATGCGCGTCACTCGGCGGGAACTTGACGAAGAGTTCGGTCTGCAAGCCCGGCTCGTCGAGCGCGTAGGACACCGTCAGGAAACCATTTTCCGAGGCCCCGCGGACATCCAGTTTGTCGAGGGCGACGATGTCGGTGACCTGATTGTCGGGAGACAAGACGCCGGCAGCATGGAACGCGGCAGTCAGAAAAGCGGGGCCAGCAATGCGTAGCCCTGCCAGATCGATGGGGAATTCCAACCCATAATGGTCACCGGGCGTAATGCACAGATGCCGTTCAAGAAAGTCCTCATAATTCAAGGCGGGCTTCGAGAAAGGCACTGCCGCACCAAGCGCCTCGGCATCAATCCAGCCATTGGGGCTGGCGATGCGGACCCGCTCGCGTCCACGGTCATCTCTCGCCCGCTCTGCACAGACGACGATCGTGCCATGAGGCAGATGATGAAGCTCCGCGCTATCACGCCCTGCATGTGCTGTGACTATCGCGCCATTATTAGCCACAATTGGGCATCGCGCGCCAAGCGACACTGTAATCTCTTCAACCGTCGGCACACTTCTCTCCAAGCTTCATCCGTAGCCACCACGCGATGTTCACAGAGCCAATACGGCTCGCAACAGGTGCGCGCCCATCGCAAGCCGCTTGCGAATAATCAGCTTCCCATTTGGCTCAGCTGAATCACATGTCCCTCCGCGTCCGCGATAAAGGCGACTTGCATGCCACCCATGCCAGGAATTTCGTGCGCAGCCTCAAGAACGCGACCACCGGCCTGCTCCGCCCGCGCGATAAGTCCCGAAATGTCCTTTGTAGCAAAGCCCAGGATCAATTCATTGGCAGCCGGACTTTGCGTGTCCTGGAACTGCGCCAGAATGAACATAGGGCCGCCAGCATAGGTCGGCATGAAGACAACTTCGCTGACTTTACGTCCAGCAATCTCCGCCTCAACGCGGTTCATTTCGACGAGACCGATGACGGAACTATAGAATGCCACTGCGCGGTCCAGGTCCTGGACCTGCAGCTTCGTGAACATGAAGTCGGCATCTTGTGTTTTCGCGTGTGGTATCTGGCTTGCCATCATACTCTCCCATTGTTCGGTGCTGAAGGATTTGCCGGCCTGTGCGCAGGCCGCGCCAGGCCGGTTTCGTCAATTATCTTCGACCAGCGCGCGGGCCTGTTCTGCGAGCGCGGGTCGGGCCAAAGCGGCGAGATATTCCGACCGGCCCTTTGCAATCTGAGCGGTCGTCTCAGGATGCGTCGATACCCAGAAGTCCCCAGCGGCGATACCTTCCAGGATCAATTCCCCCGCCCGCTCCGGCGTCACGCCGATCTGCGTGATCATAGCGTGCATCATTTCACGCTGGCGTTCGACGAAGCCGGATCCACGATCGGCTGGTGCATCTTCGAAAATGCGCGTCGCGACCTGCGCAGGCAAAACCGCCGACACCTGGATTGGGGCCTTCTTCAGCTGCATCTCAAGGTAAAGGCATTCAGTGAAGCTGAGTACCGCGTGCTTGCTCATCATATAGGGCGCCTGCGTCGGCATCATGCCCAGCGCGCCGATCGAAGCGACGTTGGAAATGAAGCCGGGCTTGCCGCTTTCCAACATCCGCCGCGCGAAGATGCGCGAGCCATGAACGACGCCGCGAACATTGATCGACAACAGCCGATCCCAGGTTTCATCAGGGATTTCCCAGCTGAAACCGATCGTCTCAATGCCAGCGTTGTTCACCACCAAGCGAACTTCGCCGAACCGATCATAGGCCGCATCCGCCAACCGTTCGAGCGCGGCGATATCCGTCACGTCCGTCACTACCGGCAGGACGCTGGCGCCGGTTGGATCGATCCTGGCCGCGACCTGCTCGATCCGGTCGCGCGAAACGTCCGCAAGGACGACATTCATACCCAGCGAGGCGGCCACGCGGGCGACCCCTTCGCCGATGCCACTGCCCGCTCCGGTAACAACAGCGGTGCCGCCTGCGAATTTTTCCTTGGCACTCACGATCGCCCTCCTCTTCTTATCGTTTCAATATTCGCCCGACGCCTCGATGGCCGAATGTGACCAAGCGGGTGGCTCCTTGCGAGGGAAGACGCTTTTGCCGTCCAGGCTGCGCACTTCAATCTCATGGTGCCAGGGGAAATGCATGCTGAAACCGATCAGCCCGGTTCGCTCCCGCGCTGGCAGATGGCTCATCGCCAGCACCGTTTCGGCGAGATATTCCACATCCTCGGTGGGATAATCTTCCGGAATGATGGAGTCCGCCCCCGGCGTACGAATCGCGGTGGACGGGCCGACGGCGTTCACGGCGATGTTGTCACCCTCCAGTTCGGCCGCCAAACCCTGCGTCATGCGGTTGAGCGCTGCTTTTGCCGCTGCATAGGCCGCATAACCCCGATCCTTTTCATAGGGCGGAAAAGGACGGGCGGGCGGCAAAGCGTCCTGAGAACTGATATTGACGATCCACCCTGCACCCGCCTGCCGCATGTAGGGGATGGCCGCTTGAGCCAGAATGAAGGGCGCGCGGACATAATGCATGAAGGTGCGATCGAAAGTTTCGAGCTCCATGTCGGCAAGCGCTACGAAATCGACGAACCCAGCATTATTGACCAGGATGTCGAGCCGTCCGCCAGCCGCTTCAGCTGCCCGCGCAGGCAGCGCCCGGCATTGCTCTTCATCCTCGATATCGGTAGCCAGGGCTATGGCCTTCCCACCGGCGGCTTCGATCAGTTGGACGGTCTCCTCCAGCGTACCCGAAACCGTAACCACCGCTCCGCCGCGTGCACCCGATGCAGGCGTACTCAGCGAACGTGCTGTAACGACCACAGTAGCTCCGGCGGACGCCAAGCGCTGTGCGATGGCCCTCCCAATGCCGCGGCTGCTGCCGGTGACGAGTGCCACCTTGCCCGAAAGATCGGGGCCCTGAATCATAAATCGCTCTCCTGCGCTTCGCGCCTTGCCGGACGATCAGTCTGTTTCGATCGTCGCAATGTGCGTGCGAACTTCCGCTTCCTCACCCTCTGGAAGCAGGATTTCGGTCACGGTGCCGGAAGCCGGGGCTTCCATTTCCTGCGTCGATTTGGATGTTTCGATCTCGACGAGCATTTCGCCCGCCTCGACGCGGTCACCCACCCCCTTGAGCCACTTGATGATGGTGCCCTCGTTCATCCCGGTGCCCCATTTGGGCATAACGACCTTCACGCGCATTTTTATCTTTTCTCCAGACTGCTTACATCAGTTCGCGCGCGGCGGCGGCGATCTTTTCGGGGTTGGGGTAGAGCGGCGCTTGCGGCCTTGAGCAGTCCCTTGGCGTCTTCCGGCGTGGCGGGGCAGACGACCTTCAGGCCCGGAATGTTCATGAACATCGGATAGGGACGGTCGCTGTGCTGGGCCGCATTGGCCTGGCTGTGCCACATTGACGCGCGGTAGGTAACCGGCACCTTGAACTGCCCACCCGTCATGTAGCGCAGGCGCGCTGCCTGGTTGATGATCGGATCAGCAGCAAGGTAGATGAAGTTGGCGATGGTCAGGTCGACGATCGGGCGCAGGCCCGTGATCGCCGCACCCACCGCCATACCGGCAAAGCCGCATTCGGAGATCGGCGCGCTGCGCACGCGGCTGGCGTCAATGTCGCCATAGGCGCCGCCGGCCGCATAGAGGGAGATGTCCTCGCCGATGATGATCGTATCATCGCGCCCTTCCAGCTCTTCGCGCTGCGCAAGGCCGAGCGCGTCAAGATAGGTCATCCGCTTCGTATTGGTGTCGCTCATTTCAGTTATCCTCAACGGCGGATGGGAATGGGGTTGGCGTGAACCAGCTCGAACGCTTCCTCAGGATCTGGGAAGGCGCTTTCTTTAGCGAAGGCAACTGCTTCCTCGATCTCCTTCAATGCCTCACCCTCAATGTCGACCAGCGCGCTTTCGCTCATGCCGCTTTCGAGCAGCGCCGTGCGGAACAAGGTCACGGGATCACGTTCATTCTTGAACTGGTTCACCTCTTCGGCGGACCGATAACCGCCCTTGATGAACAGGCCGACGCAATGTTCGTCAAAGCGATAGGTCTTGGCTTCGATCAGGGTCGGACCTTCGCCGCGACGGGCCCGCGCGACGGCTTCTTCAGTCGCCTTGAAACGGCTTCGAAATCCTGGCCATCGACGATGACGCCCGGCACGCCATAGCCTTCGCCGCGCTTGGCAACGTCAGGCTGGCCATGGCTGATACGAGCCGGGGTGACAGCCGCATAACCATTATTCTCGCAGAAGAAGATGACGGGCAGCTTCCACACTGCCGCCATGTTGAGGCATTCCGCCAGAACGCCCTCGTTGGACGCGCCGTCGCCGAAAAAGGTCAGCGCGACCTGCCCCGTCTTGCGCACCTGCGCCGTTAGCGCCGCGCCCGTGGCGATGGGAATACCACCGCCGACGATTGCGGACTCGCCGATGCTTCCCACCGACTTGTCAGTGAAGTGCATCGACCCACCACGGCCTTTGCAGACACCGGTAACCTTCCCGAGGATTTCCGCCATCAACGGCTTCAGTTCGGCACCCTTGCCGATAGGATGACCATGCGAACGGTGGGTACCGGAAATATAATCGTCGCGGTTGAGCGCCATGCACGCGCCCACGATCGCAGCCTCCTGCCCGATGCTGGTGTGCACAGCCCCCGGCACTTCGCCTTCGGTCACCAACTGCGTGACGGCTTGTTCAAAGCCCCGGATTTTGAGTATCCGCAGATAGGCTTCGGATTGAACGTCGTTTTTCACTATCTTCTCCCGATGATGGGGTGGATTGAAGCCGCGGTCAGGCGGCTTCGTCCATGGCGTCAGCCGGGATATTGGTTGGGCCGCCAATGTCATAGACGCGGGCAAGCAAGCCTACGAAGCTGTTGTCGTTCATCGGATCGGTCGGCACTTCGAACTGGACGCCGCGCTTCTTCATGTCGTCGATCAGCATGTTGATCGCCAATTCATGCGTGATGTCGTCGCGATGGTCATAGGTCAGCTTGAAATCATCCATGTCCTTGAACAGGCGCGCGCCCCAATGGACCAGGAAGCGCATTTCCTGCTCAGGCACCTTCTGGTTGACCTCCCCAAAGGTTTCGATTTGCCAGCCGGTCGGGTCCTGCGGATCGGCGCCGAAGGTGGAGCTGATGTCCATTCCCTGCGGCTTGCGCAGTGCGACCGGGCCAGTGGCCTGGCCATGGTGGAACATCATCTCGTTCTCGACGACGACAGCCTTGCCCCACATCGGCGCGTTGATCTGCATCGGTTCGGCGCTGGGCCCGTTCGGCCAGCAGTTGAAGCCGCCGCCGATCTTGCCGTTATAGTACCAGGCGATGACCTGGCCCTTCTTCGAACGCCAACGATCGAACAGGCAGGATTTCGCCATGGTCAGCAGCAGCCAGAGCGGCGTATTCTCCATCGTCAGGCCGCGAAACACTGTGCCATCGAGATGCGGAGGACCGCCGATGGGGGTCGGGCCCTGGATGTTGAACAGGAAAGTCTCCGGTTCCGCATACTGGCAGTTCCAGTAGTTGCGGACGAGTTCGAGGAAGCGGCTGTTATAATAGCAGTCCTCGAGCTCTGGATAGAAGCAGGTCCCGCCCCGCGCCAAATAGCCGCGGAACACCGGGTTGAGCCCGATCATGTCCCATGTCAGCTTGATGCCCTCGGGAACGGTGCCCGATGTCGTTGCGATCACCTCTTCCGGCGTCTTGAAATTCTCCGCCAGAATCAGCGGCCATGGCCCATTGTCGCGCACGACCTGCAACAGCCTTGCATGCTGATCATTGCTATAGGCGTCGTCGATCAACTGTGGCGGAGCGACCGGACGGAAGTTTTCGGCGAGATCGCGAAGCATAATTTGTGTCTCCATTGTCTTGCAGCTGCCAACACATGAAAAGGAGGGTGGCTGGCCAGCAGTCGCCAGAACCACCCCAAAGCAGATCAGATCGTCAGCATTTCCATTTCGTGCGATGCGGACGGAGCGGCATCTTCCTCACGCGTGACATTGAAGTCCCCCTGCCGTGGCGCGCGCAGATCGTGCCAGATGCGCGAGTTGTGGCGCGGAATGGCCAGAATGACCTTTTTCTGCCCGTCCCCGCCCTTGTCGCGATAATAGCCATGTGCGCTGCCACATTGCACCCAGGCCGTTTTCGCCAGGTTCGTGTCGACATCGTCGATGAAGGCGTCCGTCGCCTGCTGCGACACGTCGAAAGACGACAGGTGATCGTCCACCATCCACTGCAACAGCTCGATGATATAATGGACCTGCTGCTCACTGACGACCGCATGGTTGGCGACCAGATAGCTGTAGGGCCCTCCCATGAAGACGAAGTTCGGAAAGCCCGTGATCAGCATGCCTTCATAAGAGTAGGGATGCGGATCGAAGGCGTCCTTCAGCGCCTTGCCACCGGTCCCGCGAATGTCGAACTGCCGCCCGAAATGCAGGTTGTAGCCGGTCGACAGCAGCAGAACATCGCATTCGATCCGCGTACCATCCGCCAGGATAACGGCATTTTCATCCGCTTCGGCCAATTCACCGCGCAGGATCGACACATTGGGCTTCTTGAGCGTGTCATAGAAGCCGCAATCCAGGATCGGGCGCTTGGCAAAGACCGGGAAGTTGGGCGTCAGCAGCTCAACCATCTCCGGATTCTCCGGGAAATGGCTCTTCAGATAGCCTTCGCACATCATCCGCATGCCATCGTTGATCGGACCGAAACCGCCGGTCTTGGCGGCATATTCCTCGTCCTTCATGATCATGCCGTGCATGTCGCGCATCTGGCTGTGCAGGCTCTGCAGCCGCTTCCACTGCGCAACGAAGGGGATATATTCCATCGCCCAGCGCTCCAGCTCCCCGACCGGCGCATGCGCCTGCGGATTGGGGATGATATGTTCGGGCTGGCGCTGGACGATGATCAGCTCGCCTACTTTGTCGGCGATCGCGGTCGCCACCTGCACACCCGAACAGCCGGTGCCGACCAGCACGACCTTCTTGCCGGTAAGATCGACGCTGTGGTCCCATGCGGCCGAGTGGATCACCGGACCATTGAACGAGTCCAGATTCTTAACCTTGGGATAGTTGGGATTGTTGTTCGGCCCGACCGCCATGATGAGGACGTTGCACTCATACGTTTCCGGCTTGCCGTTCCGTACCGCCTTCACGGTCCAGATCTTGCGCGCTTCGTCCCATTCCGCGCCTTCGACCCAGGTTCCGAACTGGATCCGGTCGCGCAGATTATATTTGTCGGTGACGCGGTCGAGGTAAGACAGGAATTCGGGACCGCGCGGATAGAATTGGGTCCAGGACGCATTGGGTTCGAAAGAGTAGGAATAGACGCGGCTGGGCGTATCGACCGCAGCCCCCGGATAGGTGTTGGTCAGCCAGTTGCCGCCGACCTTGTCCAGCGCTTCCAGCACCGTGAAGTCGAAACCAGCCTGCTGCAGCTTGATGGCGGCATTGATGCCCATCATGCCCGCGCCGACGACCAACACCTTGAAATCGGCAGGCGGCACGTCCGCCGCCTTGCGAACCCGGGTGTCCGTCGTGAAGCCGGCATGCTGGAAAGCGACATCCACCGACATCTCCGGCAGATCCTGCCCCAGCAGCAGGCGGCTCATCTTACGGAACATTGGCTTGTCGATCTGCGTCATGACCGCTGGCTTTTGCGCCTTCACCGCCACGCGCAGCCGTTCGCGGATTTCGCTGGCCACCGCAGGATCGATCTTCGGCCGCTCTTCATGGGCATGGATATCGACGAATGTCTCGACCAGTTCTTCCTGCCGGCCGTCGATCGCGTCCCAATAATGGTGGAGCAGCGTACGGTCGCCGGTGATCTGGATCAGCGCCATCAGCGCCATTGTGGGATCAAGCGCGTCGATCGCGGCGTCGATCCGTGATTCATTATTCATGGCCGGGGCGTGCATCCTGTCTCTCCTGAATGTGCCTATTCGCAGACTCAATATGGACCAATTACACTTCTGTGTGTAAATCGTCAATGGCCGGCGGGCTTGCTATTCCACATGTGCTGCGTAACGAGGCTGAATATGGACGAACCGAGCATGAAGAGGCGGGCAGGCCGCCCTACGCCAGAGGTGGCCGAACAGAAGCGCAACAACCTGATCCTGGTGGCGCTCAATGAATTTGCGCGGACCGGATTTCATGCGGCGTCGCTGCGCGACATTGCGGAAAAGGCGCAGGTGTCGAGCCGCACGCTCTACAATCACTTCCCTGACAAGCTCGCCCTGTTCGAAGCCTGCCTCGAACATTCCGGCGCGCGCATCCGGCCCGAACTGCCAGACCTGAAAGGCGACCTTCGCACGCAGCTCATCACCTACGCCACCGAAATGCAGCGGCAACTATTCTCCGCCCAAAGCATGCGCATCACTCGGCTCATCTATCGGGAAAGCGGCGAGTTCGACGAACTGCGCAAGATCGCCCGCTTCCAGTTCGAACGGCATCAGGTCAGCCCTGTCGCACAACTGCTGGAGGCGGAAGGCGTCGACCCGGCAGACAGCCACCCATTGGCCAAGCAGTTCGTCGTCATGGCTCTTGGCGAGTGGCAGAGGCGATTGCTGTTCGGGGGGGATTTGATGACGGATGAAGAAATGGCTGACCACGCGAAGCTCGTGACCGGCATATTCTTGAACGGCATCACAAATCACATCTCGTAATCGCGCCATTACAAGATGGCACAGCGTGGCCACATAGTTTGAGGGATCAAGCAGCGGTAGCAAGCTCCACGCCATTTAGCTTCGAGCGGATTGGCGCTCGGCCTGAGGTCAGGCCTCGACTCCCGCTTTTATGCAGCCGCTGAACAAAGCGAGCCTGTCTGTAAATGGTTACGGGGCAGCCGCCCCGACATCGGCGCAGGCTCAGCAGCGACGGGCTTCATATAGCTCAAAAATTTGACCTACAGCGTTTGCTGGCATAGACCTAATGACAACAAACGTTGTTTGCATTCGGAATGTCGACATGATTCACAGCCCGACGCGGCAGCGAAGCAACGCTGAAAGCATCAAGCTTCAGGGCGCTTGGAAGAGGATGACTGCATGAGCGACGTGATGACCCCCTCGGGAACCGAATTGGCGCATTTCGGCTTCTGCAAATTGCGGGTGAACGACCTCGAGAAAACCGCCACCTTTTATCGCACGGTATTTGGTTTGGCGGACTGGAAGCGCGTCGCTCATGATAATTCGGCAACGACGGGCGGCCCCATCGACGAGATCACCTTCCGGTCAACCGCGGCAGGTGGACCGTCACTGACACTGTTGAAGACGACGGACCGGCCCGCGCCGCCCATTGGAGAAGCGGTCATGGGATTCATCACGGCCGATCTCGCCGCGTTGCTGGACCGCGCAAAGGCCGCGGGCGGAGAGCTTGCAAGGCCCATTCGCGACATGCCCGAGCACAAGGTCAAGGTCGCGTTTGTGAAGGATAATGAAGGCCATCTGATAGAAGTGGTCGAAATGAACTGAAGCCCAATAGGAGGGACAGATGTCGAAGCAGAATATGATATTGCGCCCTGTCGCGGAGCCGCAGGTTATCGAGAACGCCTTTACCGAGGACCAGCACCGGCGTTTGCTGGATGCGGTTCGCGGGGCCGGCCCCTATGCACCGATCCTCGCACAGCATTTCAGCTCCCCGGAAGAAGTGGTCGCCAGTCTCGCGGGCCAGTTGCCCGAGGGCGTGAAGCCGAGCTGGGACATGTTCCTGACCCCGGTTTTCCGCGGCTATCTCGCCAAGGGACACACTGTCCTCCATCCTGAGATTGAGGACTGCTTCTTCAACCAGAAGTTCCTGGACCTGGTCCGCGGCTATTGGGGCGCAGAATATGCCCGGCCGGAAAACATGCTTTTCAACCTTCAGGGCCCATGCCGGGGCGGTGATGCAGCTCATCTGGATGCTGCGCGCTTCCGGGGGATCAGCATGCACAATACGCCCGTGTGGCTGATGAACATCATGGTGAAATCCGGCCTGTTCACCCGCTGGAAGGCGAAGAAAGCCCAGGTCATCAGCTGGTATTATAAGGGGAAAGTCGGCGGCGGCTTCACCTATTGGCCGGACGGTCCACAGGCTGCGCCCAAGCAGATCAATGCCCCGATGTGGGGGCGCGCAGTCGTCGTCGAAAACGAGATGATGTACCACACGGCCGAGGCGACAGGACCGTCTGCGCTGCGGCATCCCAAGGGCCTTGCCTTCCATTCAACGCTGCGGGCGGACCCTGAATCCGATGGTTGGCAGATCACGACCGACGCCGATGTGATCCAGCAGATTCCGGCGGAGGAAATGCGCTTCCTCATCCACTGGGGCGCGGACATTTTCATGGATTATGAAGAGCTTAAGGTCTCACTCGACCATAGCGATGACCTGACCCATGAGCAGGTTTTCGATATTTTCCTGGCAGACCTGCGGGCGCGGGGCGAAAAGTTCGAGGTGCCGACCGATCCGATCAAGGATGCCGCCTTTGTCGATCTACTGACGCGGGTCTATGATCCGGGCAAGCCGCTATTCTATCCGCCCGAGCCGGTCGAACCCAGCCTGGCGGCATGAGTGCACCGCGAACAGAGCATGGATAACAGCCTCGCCAACACCGAGGCTCCAGCACGTCACCGGGCCTGGTTCGTCGATCGCCCGATCAGCGGCGTTCCGGGTCCCGATGACTTCCGCTTGGCTGAGGAGCAGACGCCTCGGCCAGCGGAGGGGCAGCTTCTCGTCCGCACCATCTATATCAGCATCGCGCCGGGCGTCCGTCCGCTGCTGCCCTATGCGAGCGACCGGCCCGATGTTGCAGGGGATTCCTCGACGGGGCGCAAGGACGCGTCGAAGGATGATGTGCCAAACCCCATGCAGATCCGCGTGGGTGAGCGGATGCGTTCGGGCATCGTTCCAGCCATGTCCGCTTATTCCGGCGGGGCCGTCGGACAGGTGGTCGAATCCCGCGCGGCGGGTTTCGCGCCGGGCGATTATGTCTTCGGCAAGCTGCTGTGGCAGGAATATGAGGTGCTCGACGCGCGCGCCGTCCTCAAACTCGACCCGGCCGATTTGCCGATTGAAGCAGACCTGTGATGGCGACCGCATGGCTCGGGTCACGGACATTGACGCTGATTATTGGCGTCACGACCCGCACCGGCTCACCCAATCTGTTCCGCCTTCTTGGACTGTAGATTTCAGGCGGAATGTGACATTGCAGTTGCAGCGCAGTCCTGCCCTCACAGCTCGATTGGCACCCAGTCAACTTGCTTGATCAGTCCGGTGCAACTAGCAAACCTGCATGAACGACACCGGACCTACCAAACAAATTACGACGACCAAGCGACGCGCCGGCCGACCTCGCAGGCTGGCGATAGAACAGGTGGTCGATGCCGCGCTCGCGATCGGCATCAACAAGATGACGATGCAATCGGTCGCCGATCATTTGGGCGTGGGAAAGCCGCTGCTGTACAATTATGTGAGCAGTCGAGAAGAGCTGGTGCGTCTGGCTCAGGCTCGCGCCAGCCGAAAGGTGGAGATGCCCGAAAACACCGGGCAACCATGGGCGGTCTGGATCCTGCAATATGCCGCCGCGGTTTTCGATATTCTCACGGCGGACGGCGACTTGCTGGAAGCCTGGATCGAGGGAAGCCCGCAACCGGTGGCCGATGTGGGCTCCGTAATCATGTGGGTCGATGTTTTGTCAGAGCATGGCTTTTCAGGCGAAGAGGCGTTGCTCCTGCGTTCAGCCGTATCGCATCTCGTCATTGGCGCAGCGGCGGGCAATAAGCATCGCCGCGCCATGCATAAAAAGGCGCGTAGCTATCAGGAGGGCCTGCATGCGGCATTTTCCCGATTGCCGACGCGGCAGGCCAATGCCCTCACTCCATATATCGACATGTTGGCCCGGGGCATTGAACCGGGGAGCTGGGAGTTCGCTCTTTACCTTCTCCTTCAAGGGGTTAGCCAATCCCGCAGCTTGATCGGCGCGCCGCTGCACAGCCTGCCTTTCTCGCAACTGGCGCTCCCTCAAAACTGACACATATTCATCGGCTCATATTTTTGACTACATAGTCATAAAATAGTTGTCTTCGCTCCCGGCCGGGCATATTCGTGCAACGTACGTTGTAATGAAACCGAACCGGCGCGACCCACAGTTGGGCGGTGGTATCGGAAGGAGAGATAGATGCACATGAACATCGGCCAGGCCGACCGCCGCGAGGATGCCGTTTCGCTCGAAGCCATCGTAAACGACCTTGATCCGATCATCGTCCTGCTCAGCCTGATCCACATCACCGGTGATCGCCATCTCCTTCATCATTACGGGCCGCTGCTGGAAGGAACACAGGACCAGCAGCGCTCTGCCTTCTCCGATACCGGCGAGCACGAGCACAAGCGCGCTGATCCGGCGATCGTGGCTGAGATTCGCGCGATGCTGTTGAACGAGATGCACGGCGACCCACAACCGCTGCTGGGTGAGCCGGACCCGGCATTGTTTCGCGAGATGCTGAAGCTCGCGCTCGGCCAGGAACTCCCCGAAGCGTCGATCGGGCCGGCGCGCCACCATGGCGGATTTGCGACCGATACCCGCATTCGCAAGCAGGAAGTGTTGCCTCCTGCCGATTTCAAGGTCGTGGTGATCGGGGGCGGGATGCACGGCATCAACGCGGCGATCAAGCTCAAGCAGGCCGGGTTCGCCTACACAGTGCTGGAAAGCCGGCATGAAATTGGCGGCACATGGTCGATCAACCGTTATCCCGGCGCGGCGGTCGACACGCCGAGCGTCCAATATTCCTACTCGTTCGATCCCAACCCGTCCTGGACCAAATTCTATCCCATGAAGGACGAGTTCCTGGAATATCTGGAGCGCGTGGCCGACAAGCACCGTATCCGCCCGAACATTCACCTCACCACGACGATGCAGTCTGCGGAGTGGAATGAGGCCCGTCAGCTCTGGATCGTCAAGGCGGTTCGAGACGGCGAAGAGGTGACCTACGAAGCCAACGCCGTGATCCTCAGCGTCGGCGTGCTCTCGCGTCCGCGCTGGCCGGATGTGCAGGGCCAGGACAAGTTTCAGGGCCCGATCCTGCATTCGGCAGCGTGGGACGAGACGGTGGATCTCACCGGAAAGCGCGTGGCTGTCATCGGCACCGGGTGCAGCGGCGTTCAACTGACCCGCGCGCTTTCGGAACAGGCTTCGCATGTCACCACGGTCCAGCGCCAGCCCGACTATATCATGCCCAATCCCCAGGCTCTGGCGCCCGTGCCTGAGCTTGAACGGCTGGCGATGGAGCGAATTCCCTATGTGACGCAGTGGAAGCGGCTTCAAAGTCTGGCCAGCCAGTTGATGGACATGCGCGGAATGATGGCGATGGACCATGAATGGCACGAAAAGACCGGCGGCTTCGGTCCGATGAACGACGCCATGACCAAGATGAGCCTCGACTATCTCGCAAGCAAATTCCCCGATGATCCGGACATGGTGCGCAAACTTACCCCGCCCTACCCGCTATTCGGCAAGCGTCCGATCCTCGATTGCGGCTATTATGATGCGCTGAAGAAACCGCATGTCGACTTGGTCGAAGGCGCGCTGGCAGGATTTGAGGAGAAAGCGATCCTGCTTGAAGACGGCACGCGAATTGAGTGCGATGCAGTGGCGCTCGCGACCGGCTTTTACCTCGACTGGTACAGCACCATGCACTTCGTCGGCCGCAGCGGGAAGACGTTGAGGGAGACCTTCACCCCTTACCCCTTCGCCTATGAAGGGATCACAGTGCCCGACTTCCCTAACCTGTTCATCACCCACGGGCCTAACTGCAACCTGACAGCAAATGCGGCGGTGATCGGGGAGCAACAGGTGCACTACATCATCGAGATGCTGCAGACGATGGTCGAGGAGAACATCAGCTCGGTCGAGCCGGACGTTGAAGCGACGCGCGCCTATAATGAATGGACTCAGGAAAAGCTGAACGACACGGCCTGGTATCGCAAGGGCAAGGCGCACGGCTATTATCGCCACGACGAAAGCGGCCGGATCGTCATCGCCACACCGCGCCACAACTCGACCGTCTGGCACGCCATGCAGCAGCCCAACATGGACCATTTTGTCGTTACCCGAAGCAAGGATGCCAAGCCGCGGGAAGCCCGCGAAATGGTAATGCTGAGCATATAAGAAAAGCGGCGGGTCGGAAGGCAATTACCGACCCGCACGCCAATACTGATCCAAGGGAAGCATCAACCGATGTGTGGCTCGAACGCCGGTTGAGGTCCGAGCTCACGCCCTCCAGATCGCCGCATCCTATTATCTGGCCAACGTCTCCCGCCATGCTGCTATGTTCGCATGATTGGCCCGGCTTATATGATCGAGAAGCATCCTCTCCTCCGGGGTGGACGAGTGACGAACTGTCTTTCGGGAGCGGAATTCATCGAATCGGCGCAGCTGTAGCTCAAGATAGGTGACACAGCGATGGTCTGTCATGTGCGACCATCGTCCCGCAGCGCAGCGATCATCGCTACCAAGGCGTCCTCGGCCCGCTCCCGCAGCATCGCGTCACTCGCATTCAGGTCGCCGCGCAACCATCGCGGGATCCGCCGCACCATGTCGCGGATGGCGACGTCGGCAAGCGCGCCCTTATCGGTTGTCATCATTTCCTCGCTCGCACGCATGGCTGTCCGTTTCCTGATCGATCCCTTGGTGCGATGAAGAGCGCGTCAACGGATCAAGTCTCCACCAATCCCACTCACCGCGCCATGACATCAAGCCGCACACCGATGAAGGATGATCTATCTTTCATTTATCACATGGGATATATGATATGAAAGATTGTAATTTGATGTTTCATATATCAGTGAGTGCCCATGATCACGTCACACCAAATGCGGGCTGCGCGGGCATTGCTCGGCATCGATCAACGCCAGCTCGCCGCCTTGGCAGGGGTTTCCCTGCCGACGATCCAGCGGATGGAGGCGTCCGATGGGCAGGTGCGAAGCGTGGTCGATACCTTGGTCAAGGTTATCAACGCGATTGAGGCCGCAGGGATCGAGATCATAGGAGAGAACGCCCAGAGCAATGGCGCCGGACGCGGCGTGCGCCTCAAGGAAAGCCTCGGCGGCGTACAAACCAGGCGCGTACCGTCAGTCCTGTTCGATCAATCGGCGCAAGACGATGCATGCTGATGGCCGGCTGACCGCTTTCACACCGAAGCTGGTCACGATCCTGCACGAGGGCTATTCGGTCGAGCGGTTGAGGCGCGACTGTATTGCGGGGCTCACCGTTGCGATCGTCGCCCTCCCCCTCGCCATGGCGCTGGCGATCGCGAGCGGCGCATCGCCTGACAAGGGCCTTGTCACGGCTGTCATTGCCGGCTTCCTGATTTCGGCGCTTGGTGGCTCGCGCGTTCAGGTCGGAGGACCGACCGGCGCCTTCGTTGTCGTCGTTTTCGGCGTCATCGCGCAGCACGGCTATGACGGTCTGCTGCTGGCGACACTGATGGCGGGGGTGATTCTGATCATTGCCGGCTATTCGGGCCTGGGTAGCCTCGTGCGCTTCATTCCGCAGCCTGTGGTCACCGGCTTCACCGCTGGCATCGCAGTGATCATCGCATCAAGCCAGGTGAAGGATTTTCTTGGCCTGTCGATGGAAAACGTCCCCGCCGATTTCCTGCGAAAATGGGAAGCCTATTTCGCCGGGCTGGGCGGCATCCGGCTCGACGCGCTGGCAGTCGGTGCAGGATCTCTGGCGTTGATCATAGCCCTCCGCAAATGGGCACCGCGTCTACCTGGCTTCCTGATCGCCGTTATATTGGCGGCAGCGACCGTCGCGCTTCTCCACATTCCAGTGGAGACGATCGGGTCACGCTTTCCAGACCTGCCGACCGGGCTCCCCGCTCCTGCACTGCCTGACTTTTCCCTGGCGAAGGTGCAGGCGGTCATGCCGTCGGCTTTCACCATCGCCTTTCTCGCCGGGATCGAGGCGCTTCTCTCGGCGGTCGTCGCTGATGGGATGATCGGCTCACGGCATCGGTCCAATCAGGAACTGGTGGGTCAGGGGATAGCGAACATCGCGTCGGCATTCTTCGGCGGCCTGCCCGCGACGGGCGCCATCGCGCGTACGGCCACCAACATCAAGGCTGGGGCCATTACCCCCGTCGCCGGCATGATGCATGCGCTGTTCCTGCTCCTGTTCATCCTGTTTGCTTCGGACCTCATGGCCTATGTGCCCCTGGCGGCGCTCGCAGCCATTTTGTTCATAGTCGCCTGGGGCATGAGCGAACATCATCGTTTCCTCCAGTTGCTGCGCATGCCCAATGGCGATCGCGCTCTCCTCCTGCTGACTTTCGGTCTCACGGTCCTCGTCGATCTCACGGTCGCGATCGGGGTCGGCGTCACGCTCGCCTCACTCCTCTTCATGATGCGCATGAGCCAAACTGTGGAGATCGCGAAGGACAGCAGCGAAATCGCGCTGTCGTCAGAGGAGGAAGAGGAGGACGTCCATCAGCGCGATGCGCTTCCCCCGGGCGTCGAAGTCTTCCGCATCGATGGCCCCCTCTTCTTCGGCGTGGCCAGTGAATTGCTCGATACGCTGCGGCGCGTCGGGCCGCCGCCGAAGATCATCATCCTTCGTATGCGGCGGGTGCCGCTGCTCGATGCCAGCGGTGTAACGACGATCGGGGAAGTCGTACGGCATGCCGCGTCAGCAGGCACACAGATCATAGTTTCAGGTATCCAGCCGCAGCCCATGGCGATGCTCGAACGGGCTTCACTGGGGCCTGCGGACCGGCACATGATCTTCAGCGATGATTTTCCTGACGCGCTGCGCATCGCACGAGCAATCGCCGCTGCACCCGCGACGGCAGCCCAACGGCTCAACTGACCACTAACAGATGGATCTTCAGATGAACGATACGAATGATGATTATGTCTATGACGAAGCTTCGGGCGAGTGGATCTCCACATCGGAAGCTGCCGCGAAGGCGTCGGAGGCAGACCGCGTCGAAGTGCGCGATTCCGCCGGCAACATTCTGGCGGACGGCGACAGCGTGATCACGATCAAGGATCTGAAGGTCAAGGGCGCCGGGCAAACGCTGCGCAAGGGAACCGTGATCAAGTCGATCCGGCTGACTGGCGATCCGCAGGAAATTGACTGCCGCTATGAAGGCATCAAAGGGCTGGTCCTCAGGGCCGAATTTGTTCGCAAGCACTGAACAAGGCTCACGGCTGCGCCGTCGCGCATGAGGATTTTCGGCGCGGCGCCGACCGCAGGCATAGTGACGATCTGCGCTGAATTGGCAACTTGATCGAAAAATCGGAGGCCTTTGAGATGCGGGGCGAAAGGCTCATGGTCAACATCCGGCCGCAAACCGGGCGATCGGCAAATTGGCTTTAAGCTTTTAGGCGGCGACATGTTCTAGTTCGTGGGCGGCAGGAGCCCCCGACCTTAGCGACAGACGCGCAAACGTTCAATTCACGGACATTCACTATTGCGAAGCGTTAGCATGTTCGTTAGCAGAACCCTGCTGTGGCGGCTTCATTTCGTCCGGCCGGGGAAATCTAATTGTGATCTGTATTGCCATGCTCCTAGCGGGAGTGGCCGCTGAAGCCGCCAAGCCCGCTCAACCCCAAATGGCGACGGAACGCCGGCTCGATGAAGAGATCGTCGTCACGGCGAGCGGGCAAAGCTATGACGTGGATGTGGTTCAAGTCGGCGCTTTCCGGAATCGAGACGTTCTGGACACACCCGCCACGATCAACGTCGTCACGCGCGCGCTGATGACCGATCAGGGTGCGTTGGGGTTGGACGATGCGCTTCGCAACACGCCAGGCGTCACCCAACAGACGACCAGCCCGTTCAATACCAACACCTTCCTGGCCCGCGGCATCGGCATCAACGCGCAGACGAATTATCGCCTGAACGGTGGCCTGCCGATCATCAACTTCGCGCCGATGCCGATCGAGAACAAGGAACGGGTGGAACTGTTGAAAGGGGCTTCCGCGCTCTATTACGGCTTTGCCGACCCATCCGGCATTCTCAACCTGGTTACCAAGCGTGCGGGCTTTCATGATGTGACGGTGGGTTATGCTTTGGCCGACAGCATCGGAGGTTTCGGCGGCGGCATCGACGTTGGACGCCAATTTGGAGCAGACAGGCAGTTTGGCATTCGCGTAAACGCCTTGTTGGCGCGTAACGCATCCACCGCCGATCGCGTCGAAGGCACCCGGAAAGTGTTGACCGCCGCCCTCGATTGGCGCGCGAGCGAACGGCTGTCGCTGCGCGCCGATGCCGAATATTATCGGCGCGACGGCGAAGAGCCTGGCGGCATCAGTCTTCCGGCAGCCGTTCGCGGCTCCATCACACTTCCTGCCGTTCCTTCTCCGGCCAATCGCTACTCACCGGAGGAGGCGCCCTTTACAACCTGGGGCCTGAACCTGACCGCGCGCGCCGACTACAGCCTGACGCCCGAATGGAACGCCCGTGTCGAGGGCGGCATCGCGGACGCGCATCGGGATCGTTTGATCACAGCGCTCGGCAACGTGGATCTCGCGACCGGCGCCGGTCGCCTGACATTGACGCGAACGCCGGGCCAATTCTGGCAGAACCGGTACGGGCGCGCCGAGCTCAGCGGCAAGTTCGCCACCGGGCCGATTTCTCATGATGTGCTGATCGGCGTGTCGCGCACCAACCAGTATCGGCGTGATCAGCCGCAGACCCGCTATGTCCCGATCGCGCAGAATCTGTACGATCCAGTGCGGATCGACCTGTCGAGCCTGGTCGTTGCGAGCCGCACCGTGCTGAGGGGGAATACTGTTACCGACACCGGTGCCTATGTCATGGACGTGATGTCGCTCGGACAGCATCTCGACATAATCGCAGGGGTACGGGGCGTGAACTATCGGACGCAGACCGCTACCCAGGATTATACTGTGCGCACCGCGACGCCCACGGCGGGCGCCGTGGTGCATCTGGGGCCGCGCACCAGCCTGTATGCATCCTACATCGAAGGGTTGGAGAGCGCCGGACTGGCGCCCGATGGCACCACGAATGCCGGTGAAACTCTTCCCGCTGCGCGCAGCCGACAGGCCGAGGGGGGCGTAAGGTTCAAGCTTCCCGGCGCCACGCTTTCCCTATCCTGGTTCGATATCGACCGCGCTTTGGCTTATGTCGATGCTTCCAACACCTATGTCGTCGATGGACGCGCAGTGCATCGTGGTATCGAGGGTTCGTTGCAGGGCACGATCGGCCGCAACTTTGACGTGGCGTTGAGCGGGCAATATTTGCGCGCCGAGCAACGCGACACCGGTACAGCTGCGCTGAATGGCAAGCGGGTCGTCAATGCCCCGCGATGGTCCGGCTCGGCCTTCGTCCAATATCGCTTTCCGGCGATAGAAGGTTTGGCGGTCAATGCTGGCGCCTATCATACGGGCGATCGCTTTGCCGATCCAAACAACCTCGCGGTTCTCAAGGGGTTTGTGACTTACAGCCTGGGCGGCAGCTATCGCATGACGCTGCGCGACGGGGCGGCGCTGACCTTTCGCCTGAATGGCGACAACATCACCGACAGACGCTATTGGGCAACCGGTGGCAACATTTTGAATGTTGGAGCGGGCCGGACCGTACGGGCGTCCATCACGGTCGATTTGCCGCATGGCTGACCGGTGCTTTCAAAGGGCGGGTCCGGCATGACAAGACGCCTCCTGTTCCAAGTTCACTGGTTCCTTGGCATCACCGCCGGCATCGTCCTGGCAGTGATGGGCGTGACTGGCGCCACCATGAGCTTTGAGCGGGAAATCATGGATGCGCTGTCCCCGCATATCGTTGCGCCGGGCGTCCCGAGGACATCCGATCTGTCACCGGAAGCACTGATTACCCGCGTCGAATCCGATCATCCGGGTTTTCGCGTTTACCGCCTGGAATGGGAAATGGTGCGCGATCGATCGCATGCGGTCCGCATCGAAGCGGAAAATGGCAATCGGCGAGAAGGCCGTGTCGATCGCGCCACGGGCCGTTGGCTTGGCGAGCCAAATGGCGCATTTTTCTTTGAGACGGTCAGGAATATACACCGCTGGCTTGCGCTGCCCGGGCGCGGAAACGGGATCGGACGTCAGATCACCGGGTTCAGTGCGCTGGCCCTGATCTTTTTTGCATTGTCGGGCCTGTATTTGCGCTGGCCGCGCGACGCCGGCAATTGGCGTGAATGGGTCGCGCTGGACTTCAGAAAATCCGGTCGAAATCTGTGGCGCGCTCTTCATGCCGTCGTCGGCACGTGGCTATTGGTATTTTACCTGCTCAGCGCGACAACCGGCTTGTGGTGGAGCTATGATTGGTATCGCCGTGCGGCGACCTATACGCTTACCGGCACCGCTGTGGGCAAGGACGCTGGCGACGCCGCGCCAAAGGTCGCGAGTGTCAAAGCGCCCAGCCGGCAATCGATAGACGCGTCCTGGGCGTCGTTCATTGCTACTGCTGGGAGCCGCTATAGCTGGGTTGCGATCAATCTGCCGAAGGCTGGCAAGTCGATAATCTCGCTTCAGGCGTTGCCGGTGGGCGCACGACATGAACGGCAGTGGGATCGGTTCAGCTATAATGCCGCGACTGGGCGGCAAACCAAGCAAGCGCTATATGCCGGGAAGCCGATCGGCATCGTCCTCTCCGAAAGCATGGTCACCGTGCATGGCGGCGGCTTTTTCGGGATGACCGGCCGCATTCTGCTGTTCCTCAGCAGCATGACGATGCCGTTGTTCACCATAACTGGCTTTCTGCTCTATCTCTCGCGGCGCAAACGGCAGCGGGCAGCGAGGAACTTGGCCGTTATGGACGGGGAGCAAAGCACGGACGCGGGCGCGATCGTGATCGCTTTTGCCAGTCAGACTGGCACAGCCGAACTCAAGGCGCGTCGCGCCAGCCTCGCGCTCACCCTGGGCGGCGTCGCCAATCGGGTTGTGCCCATCCACGCGTTGACTACCGAAATGCTGACAGGCCTTGAGCGGCTATTGCTCGTCGTCAGCACCTATGGCGACGGCGAACCGCCCGACATGGCGCGGGGATTTAAGAAACGCGTGATGTCGCAAGAGATCGACTTGTCGGCGCTGCGCTTTGGCCTGCTCGCGCTGGGCGATACGGACTATACGGCGTTCTGCGCATTTGGCCGAGCAGTTGAGGATTGGCTCGTGCGATGCGGCGCGTCTCCGCTGCATCCAACAATCCTGATGGATCGCGAGGATGCCGGAGCCGAGCGCGAGTGGCAGGCGGTGATGGCGAGTCTGGGCGCGATCGCAAATCTCAATGCTCCATCTCACCCAGCCTTCACGCCATGGCGCCTGATCAGTCGCGAGCGCCTTAATCCCTCTAGCCAGCATGGTCCGGTGTATCACCTCAAATTCCAGCCGCCCGCTGATATGCCGGCCTGGCAGGCTGGCGACCTTGCGGAGATCATGCCTGAACCGATCGTGCCGGAATTGGCGGTGAATGACGCTGAAACGCACCGCTATGCAAGCGGATCACACGGATCTGCAGCGGTGACCGAATTACCGCCCGCCATGCTAATGTCGGCGATGCACCCCCGCAGCTATTCGATCGCTTCGGTCCATGACGACGGGACGCTCGATCTCGTGGTTCGGCAAGTGCGCGGAGCCGACGGCATATTGGGATTGGGGTCAGCCTGGCTGACCCGCGGCGTCGATGTCGGAAGCACTGTCGATCTTCGAATTCGCGGCAACCCGGCATTTCATGTGCCGGCGGATGGCCGAAGGTTAATCCTGATCGGCAATGGAACCGGCATTGCGGGTCTGCGGGCGCACCTTCGCAATCAGGCTATCGCTAGCCGCAAAGCGCACTGGCTGTTGTTCGGCGAGCGGGAATGCGCCCATGACGCGTATTTTGATGATGAACTGCAAGGGTGGCTCGATGATGGAACGCTCAGTCGGTTGAACCGTGCCTATTCAAGGGATGCGCAATGTGGCCGATATGTTCAGCATCTGGTTTCTGACCATGCAGCCGACGTCGTAGCCTGGATTGAGGCCGGTGCGACGATCATTGTTTGCGGGAGCTTGCAAGGCATGGCTGACGGCGTTCACCAAGCATTGTCTGTGGCGCTAGGGGAAGAGATACTTACCCGATTGATCGAACAAAAACGATATTTGAGAGATGTGTACTGATAGCTTTGCGACGCGCCATACGCGCTGATTGGCCGAACAAGGACTGCACGTCGCCTCCCTGACAGACTTACCGTCGGCATAGCAATCATCGATCGCCGGAATGTTTGGAGAACTCCGGCAAGCGCCGACCAGAAGCGGACGATCAGCAATCGTCCCAAAGCCAGCCGCCAGTTCCGCGTCCTGTGCGTGGTCCACGGCTACACGCCAGAGCAATTTCGTGGCGATAGAATAGCGTCCTATCGCCGTGCGCAATCGGCCTTATGATCGGCTGCCCAGGCAATTGCCGATCCCAGGATCTGAACGGCCTGAGGCTGCGTGTAAGACTCCGCACGGTGCCCCAGAGCGGAATAGAAAGCACGACCGCGACCGACGCACTTTGACCATGCGAGAGGATGATCAGCCCCCATCCTCAGATCCTGCTTGGCCATTCCGACTGGCTTGTAAGTCGATTCATCGATGGTCAGGACGACATCCGCACCGGTCTTGCGGGGGCTTTCGCGGAAAGAATACCACTCGTCCGTCATGTTCCACTCGCTCGGTAGCCCTTCGGCCACGGGATGTTGAGGATCAGTGACGACCAGGCGCGCATCTTGGAACTGCGGGTTTGCCGGATGGCCGATGAACCGTGCGCCGATCAACTCGTCCGCGTACCATTTCCAGAAATATGTGCTATCGCCGCCGGAGCCGTGGAGCGCAACGAAGCCCCCACCTCCCTTGACATATTGCTCAAGCGCACGACGCTGCGAAAGGGTGAGCACGTCACCACTGACGTTGTTCCAGACAATGGCATCGAATTGTCGCAAGGTCGCTCGGTTGATTGATCCGCCCTTGTCGGTGAAAGCAACCGACCAGCCTTTACTGTCGGCCAATGCCTGCACGGCGCTGCGCGCGGCTGGAATGGCTTCCTTGTGGTAGAAGCCATTGACCTTGTCGAATACCAGGATGTTGATCTTGCCTTTGGCGATGGTCAAGGCTGGGCGCTCATTGTCGTAGCGGGCGCAGCGAGCAATCTTGTCAGCCGCCGTGACGGGCACTTGGCGCAGGCGCCGGTCCATTTCAGCCACTTGCTCCGGAGTGAAACGAAGCAGGCCTGCAGCAGCGTTCAGATCCACGATCGCAGCAAAGGTTGGCGCTTTTGTTCCCAAGAAGTCCGCAGGCAATTTCGACAGGCGGCCGGGGACCACTTGCTCCACTGCGGCTTTCGCCTCGTCGCTGAGCAAAATATCGATCACGGGGCTCCCGGCCGAAAATGGCATGTCCCGCAGGGGGCAATCCGTAACCGGCCTGGGTGCCTGAGCCGCCGCCTGCGTAGCCATCACGGCAATCGCCGAAGCCAATAATGTCCAGATCTTCTTCATCGTGCAATCATCCTGGATTGGGGCCGAAGGCTAGAGCATGACCCGATCAGACTGAACCGGGACCATGCTCTAATTATCTTTGTTCCGCATTTCGAGTGTCAGCAGACAATGCATCTGCTTCGGAAATGCTCTAGATTTTGCCTTCCTTGAGGAACTGCGCCGCGTGGTGGGCGGCACGCGCAGACAGTGCCATGTATGTCAGCGAAGGATTCTGGCAGCCGCTCGACGCCATGGCCGACCCATCTGTGATAAACAGGTTGGGGACGTCATGTGCCTGATTGTATTGGTTCAGCACGGATTTGGTCGGATCCTTACCCATGCAAGCGGTACCCATTTCATGGATTCCGAGACCAGGAGTGCCGGGCTCATCCTTCTTCGCCATGACATGGCCGCCTGCGGCTTCGATCATCGCGCGGCCGTCCGCCTGAATCTGCGCGGCCATCTTCCGCTCATTCTCCCGCAGCTCACAGTCGATGTGGACAATAGGAATGCCCCATTTGTCCTTCCGCGTGGAATGCAGCGTTACCCGATTATCAGCATGCGGCAGCATTTCACCAAAGCCCGAGATGGCCATGACCCAGGGCCCCGGCCGACGCGTACGTGCTTTCAGCTTTTCGCCGATACCCGGAGTGGTCAACGCCATCGAACGCCAGCCCATGCGCGACACGCCACCTTGATAGCCATAGCCCCGGATGAAGCCGTCCCCGGTCTCCGTAATATTGCGAAAGCGCGGGATGTAGATGCCTGTGGGACGGCGTCCATGGTAGGTCGTGGCCGGTCCGCGTGGCATCAACCCCGCTGTGATGAGGCCATAAAGATGGTCCATAAGGTTCCGCCCCACCATATCGGACGAATTTGCCAAACCACGTGGATTGGCCTCGCTCTTCGAATTGAGCAAGATCTGGGCCGTAGCGATTGCAGAAGCGCAGCCAAACACCATACGACCTTCGTAGGTGCGGCCTTCGCGCGTGTTGCTGTCGATAACCCGCACCCCGGTGACCCGCCCGGTCTTGGGGTCGTGGATGATACTGTGCACGATGGCATCGGTCACGATCGTCAGATTGCCAGTCTTCTCCGCGGCGGGCAGCGACGAGCTGAGACTTGAATGATAGGCGCCATAGCTGCACCCTCGTTCGCAGATGGAGCGGTTCTGGCAACTCGTGCGGCCTAGTTCCTCATGATGCGGCTGAGCCTGCGAAAGATTGGCGACCCGGCCGGATATCACTTTGCGGCCGGGAAACTTGCTTTCCACCGCATTCTTGAACATCAGTTCGGCGTCATTCAACCCAAATTCGGGCAGGAACTGACCATCGGGAAGCTGCGGCAGCCCTTCTTGCGATCCAGCAACGCCAATGAACTTTTCAATGTGATCGTACCAAGGCGCGAGATCGGCATAGCGGATCGGCCAGTCGGAACCGTGACCGTCTTTGGCGTTGGCCTCGAAATCCATCTCGCTCAAACGATAGGACTGACGGCCCCACATGATGGACCGACCGCCCAGATGATAGCCGCGAATCCATGTGAAGGGCTTTCCTTCAGGCGTGCTGTAGGGATGCTCGCTGTCCTTCACCCAATAGTCTTTGGTCGCTGCGCTCATGGCATAGCATTGCCCCTGAACCGGGTAATCGCGCGCCAGTTCTTCTTCCGGCACGAGATTGGCATTGGGCAGGTCCCAGGGCTGCATCCAGTCGGTATAGGACACGCCGTGCTCAAGCTTTCGGCCCCGCTCCAGAACGAGAGTTTTCAGACCTCGCTCGCACAATTCCTTGGCCGCGATCCCGCCGCTCATTCCCGAGCCGATGACAATTGCATCAAACATCTACACTCTCTCCGATCAGAACAGGGCAGTGCCGCCCGAAGCGCGCATGTCCGGTGTAGTTGGAATCGACGGTTGCCAGGTACCGGGACTATGTTCGTACACAAGTTCCTGGGTGAGAGCGGGCTCGGAATAATAATAGAGCGTCACGATCAGTTCCTTGAGTTTCTGATATCCCGGATCGACAACTACTGGCCCTTGAATGGTCGCTGCGCTCTCGCCCGTTTTTTCGGCCTTTGCCGGTGCCTGATCCTGAACCGGCGTCTGGACAGGCCCCTGGCGGGGACGTCCATAATTGGGATCGACCACGACGGGTGGGCTGGCGGCCGCCGCTGGCGCAGAGGTTGCCTTGGCGGGCTTGAGCGCGGCTATGTCGTGCGCCGTCAGCAGTGTGGCGCGGCTTTGCGGATCGAGCGCCACGAACGTCTTGCCATGTTGCTTGCGCGCGATCGCATCGATCCGGTCAAGACCGTCGATCAGCGCTTCTCGCTGGCTCGGACCAGCCCAATCACGCAACATGCCGTCGAAGAGCGCGGGCACGCCCACATCCACGGCACCCGGTGTGTCAGTGCGCGGGACGATCGTGTCGGCCACCGCGCCCAGCAAGGCGAAACGCGGCGCGGAGAGAAGCTGGCTGGCTCCCTCGACCGGCGCGGCGAGAACCCCATCCAGCGGCAAGGTGGCGGCGCCAAGAAGAAGCATGGCCCGGCCGAGCATATCCCGGCGATTGATATCAAAAATGTCTGACTGCATCAGTAAGGCTCCTCTCCAGCCTGATCCCAGCAATGCTGATTGTAAGGATTAGCCATTTTCATAGATGTTGCGGCGATCCGGGAAGAAGTTGGACCAGAGGCACGTCGCGGCAGGCAGCTCCGGTAAGCCTTTTCCCAAAGGCTTCGATCGTCAACCAACCCAGGTGACTGCGCGACCGCCGCGCAGCGTCGCTTGCGGCGATCAGGGCGTGGCAGCTGGCACGCGTACCGCAGTCGTGCTCTCGCCGCGGCGGTCCTCTGGACACCCCCAATGAATGCACCGGTGTCGCCGCCGATCATGCCATAGCACACGCACCTCATTTGCACCCCTCTACCCGTATGCGCGACCTTGCATCATGCCGCATCAAAACTGCTTAATGCCATCCACGCGCAACCTTAGCAACATAATTAAACGACATCGTTCGTTTATATCGCTGAGGCGCCCGCTGAACTTGCTCCAATTACCCTTTCTCGAGGAAACCGCCGATCAGAGCGCTGGGAATCCGCAATCAGCGCCCGCCTGACCGGACTTGCAAAGCTACAGTCGTTCCTAATAGAACATCATCGTTCAATAAAATGTCGGAGAGGTAAATTGGGGAAAAGTCGGAGCAAGGGTGGTGCGAACCGGCGCTACCCTGGTCGGTCGCGCGCCGGTCGCATCACTCGGCCTTGCTGCCGACCCGGCCGAGTTCGACCGCCTGGTCAAACAGATGTGGGCGGGGGGTGAGCAAACGGTTGTGGGTCTTGGACGCGTGATCGCAAGCCGCCAACGCCCGGCTGCCGCCATCCGGCTTGATCGGCCCGGTCCAGCTTCTGCAGGAGGAACGATCCATGGTAGGACCCATTAAGATGACGAGCATGATCCTCACGCGCCGCAGTGCCCTGACCGGTATCGGGCTTGCCGGCCTCAGCTTTACCTCTTTCGGGCCCGCCCTGGCGCGCGGCGAACGAGTCCGCGCCGCTGGCAACCCGATCATCCCCGGCCGCGGCGTCTGCGATCCGCAGGTCCGCGTGTGGGATGGCGAGGCATGGCTCTATGCCACGCACGACGCTGATCCTGCAGCCAAGGACTTCGTGATGCGCGACTGGCAGATCTGGCGTTCTCGCGACCTGGTCGATTGGCGCCACGCCGGCACGCTGCGGCCTGAGCAAACCTATTGGGGCAAGCCCAGCGACCAGTGCTGGGCGACCGACGCAGCGCGTAAGGACGGGCGTTACTACATGTATTTCTCGCGCGGGCCCAAGGAGATCGGCGTGGTCGTCGCTGACCACCCGGCGGGCCCGTGGCGCGACCCGATCGGCAAGCCGCTGATCGCCGAAGGACTGGTGAAAACCGAGGCGCGCGATCCGGGCATCCTTCAGGACACGGATGGCGCCAACTACATCGTCTTCGGCACGTTTCAATATTTCATCGCGCGGCTGGGCGAGGACATGGTCTCGCTGGCCGAACCGCCGCGTCGGCTGAAGGTAGAGAAGGCGGTCGGACCCTATGCCAAGGGGCTGACCGACGACAAGCCATTCCTCCACCGCCGTGGCGACCTCTACTATCTGTCGTGGGGAAGCTATTATGCGATCGGACGCAGCCCGTACGGCCCGTTCGAGACGCAAGGCTCGGTGCTGAGCGCGGCGACGACCGACCCTGAACTGCGCCTCGTGCGCCCAGGCGCACGGTACGACCTGCTGAACTACGACCGGCACGGCAGCTTCTTCGAACTGAACGGCCAATGCTATTTCGCCTGCAACGACCAGGCGACGCCGGGGACGACAGAGCATTACCGCAACAGCGTCATCTCCTACGTCCATTACCGATCCGATGGTACGATCGCTCCGGTCCGGCTCGATACCGTCGGGGTTGGCCAGTATGACGCACGCCGGGGGATAGCGGCGGCAGACTTCTTCGACACGCGCGGTGGCGCGGTTGAGCATCGCGGTGGCGACACGTTCGTGCTCGCGCTCTCTCCTGGCGGGTTCGCCCGCTATCCCAGAGTGCGCGGCCTCACCCGCACGCTCACGATCCTGGGGGACGGGCCGCTGGAAATCCGGCGCGGGAACGCGCACGGTCGCGTGCTGGGGCGCGGGCAAGGGCAGGTTTCACTGGCTAGCACCCGCGCCATCGAGGATCTATGCCTCATCAATACCGGCTCTGCGCCCGTCCGGGTCGAGCGGCTCGCCTGCTGATCGCCGATGGCCACGCCTATACCGCATCTCGCGGATTGTATGTGCCGAGCATCCAGCTTCAGCGGCACGCGGATCGTCCGCTAGAACAAGAGGATGAAGGGCGGCCTTCCCGCGGGAGTCGGAGCGGCGAGAGCGTCGGCGCCGCCAGCTGACCAGCCGTCACCGCGTTCGACATCAATGCCCGCGTCAAACGCCTACAACGTCCTGTGCGTCTCCCCTCAATCCTTCAGAAAATCATCGTTATAGTTGCTATAACCACACATGACTTCGGTATAGCCGCCAAGTGGCGGGTCGCTGTATTTGGCGGCTTCCTTGAACCAGAGATCCTGCATCATTTTTAACCGATCGGGGTAACGCGCGGACAGATCGGTTGATTCGGAGAAATCCTGCGCCAGGTTGAACAGCATCCAGCGGGATTGCTCTTGTGGGGTGCCGCATTTCCGCATCGCTACCGCTCGCCAGTCGCCGAAACGGATCGCCCGATTACCCCGCAACTCGAAGAATTGCACGAGCCTCGGCGAGGGCGCTCTGGCGCGGGCAATTGTGCCCATCATCGACGCGCCCGCCACCGGAATTTGCGCAACACCGTCGACAGATTTCGCGAACGCCGTCCCCGCCGCCTCCACCAAGGTAGGCGCAATATCGATCACATCAACATGCTGACGGCGGATCGCGCCCGGATCGCTTATCTTTCCAGGCCAGGAGACGACCAGCGGCACGCGCACGCCGCCCAGCCACGGCCAGACCTTGTAGCGGCGAAAAGGCGTGTTGCCCGCCATCGCCCAGGGTCGCTGATACTGCGATTGAGTCTTGTCCGTGCCGAGTTCCGCCAGACGAGCCTTCTGTTCGTGAATTGAGGGCTGCTTGCCCATAGCGTACAGCCTCTGGAAGGCGCCGGTCTGCCCGGCTTCGCCTGCCGCGCCATTGTCGGAAATCAGCATCACAAGCGTATCCTGGTCCAGACCCTGGGTCTTCAAATGATCGAGCAAGCGCCCGATCTGTTCATCCGCATGTTCGATGAAGCCTGCATAGACTTCCATGAAGCGGGCAAAGACGGTGCGCTCATCGTCGCTCAGATCAGCCCACATCCGGTCGCCATCATTGTGCGGCGGAAGGACAGTGTCGGCGGGGATAACCCCCATCGCTTTCATCCGGTCGAACCGCTCCACCCGCAATTTGTCCCAGCCCTTGTCATAAAGGCCGGCATAGCCATCGGAATAGCGCGCGGGCACCTGGATCGGCGAATGGGCAGCGCCAAGGCCAAGATAGAGGAAGAAGGGCTTGTCCGGCGCCCTTTGATCCTGCTCGTTTATCAGCGCAATCGACTTGTCGATCAAATCTTCAGACAGATGGTATCCGGGGCGGTCCGGCCGGGGCAGCACCGTCTCATTCTCGATCAGATCGGGATGATATTGGTCGGTCCAGCCCTTTAGGAAGCCGTAGAAATAGTCAAAACCGCGCCGCGTGGGCCAGCTGCTGTGCGGCGCGTGGGGCGCCTCCTCATAGGCGGGGGTCAGGTGCCATTTGCCCACCGCCCAGTTGCTGTAGCCCGCCTGCTTGAGCGCGGCGGGCAGCATCTGCGCATTGAGCGGGATATAGCCGCTATTCTTGTCCGCCTTTCCACCTGGTTTGACGCCAGGAAAGGGAATGTCGGCCATGCCCACGGTCTGGCTGTTGCGCCCGGTTAGCAACGCAGCACGCGTGGCCGAACAGACCGCACGTGAATCGAACCCGGTATAGCGCAGTCCCGATTTCGCAAGCCGGTCGATATTCGGCGTACGGATTTCCCCACCAAAACAGCCAAGATCGGAAAAGCCGACGTCGTCAAGGACGATGAGGATCATGTTGGGCCGCTTCTTCGCCTTTGCCCAGCCAACACCGCCACACACCGTCAACCCTGTCGTTGTCAGCGCGGCCCGCAAAAAGCTTCGCCGGCTAGGGCGGGTAAATTCCTTCATGAATGTTTCCTCCTGCCCGTGCTGCGCCTCACAACCAGCTCAACCGGGCAAAGCGCGGACTCGCCGCCTTGGATCAGCAACTCCACCGCCCTTTCCGCCATCAGGTCGAGCGGCTGGCGGATCGTGGTAAGCGGCGGCCAGGCGAATTGCGCGGCGGCTCCATCATCGAAGCCCGCGACGGAGAGCGCGTCGGGGACCCGCACTCCCCCCTCCTGCGCGCCGATCATCACCCCATGCGCATATTCGTCGTTGAAGGCGAAGACGGCGTCCGGCCTGTCCGTGCCGTCGAGCAGGAACCGGGCCACGGCGCGGCCCGAGAGCATGGTGGAGCCTTCCCAGCGGAACGGTGCAAGCTTCACCGCGGACGCGTCGACGCCCTTTTCGGCGAGGCATTGCAAGAAGATTTCATTACGGCGGTGGAGATAGGGCCGGCCGGGCGGCGGCGTGCATAGCCCGAAGGTCCGGTGCCCGAGCGACCAGAGATGATCGAACAGGGCGATGACCCCTGCCCGCTCATCCGCCAGAACGGCAGGCGAGCGGCCGTCAGCATCGGCGGGGGCGATCAGGACATGGGGCATGCCGTCGGCGGTCAGGCGGTCGATCAGCTGCCGGTCATTGGACAGCGGCGGGGGCAGGATGACGCCGTCGCAGCGTGTCCGGCGCAGGCTGGTTTCGTAGCGTTCGAGCGCAGAGGCGCTGCTGTCGCCATCATATTGTTCCAGCAGCAGATGATAGCCCTTGGCCGCGCAGGCCGCAGCGGCGCTGCGGAACAGGTCGGCATGATAGAGCGAGCTGTGACCGGGGAGGAAGATCGCGATCAGATAGGATTTCGCCGCCGCCAGGGACCGGGCGGCGAAATTGGGGCTGAAGCCGGTCTGCCGGATCGCGGCCTCCACCTTCTCGCGCGTCGCCTTGCTGACATGGGGATCGTTGGCGATCACCCGCGCGACCGTCTTGCCGGACACGCCCGCGAGGCGGCCGACCTCTTCCTGGGTGACTCCAGACCCTTTCCTGCGCGGAGATGCGCCTTTTTCCATGGCTCGCTCATAGCGGGCAGCGGCAGCCCCTGTCCATCTACATTGTCAGCGCTGACATATTTAGTTAGATAGCGACCATGACGATTATTGCAGGGAGGATTCGGGTGGCATCGTTACGGCGGAAAATCATCGGTACGGCTGCGCTGATTGGTGCGGTGTGCCTGCCGATGGCTGGATCGGCACAGACACCCTCCCCCGCGCCTGCGGCGAAACAGGGCGATGCTTCGAAGTCGCGGCCACGCAACGTCATCTTCATCATATTGGATGACCTGCGCTATGACGGCATGGGCTTTCTTCAGCCGCAGATCCGCACGCCCAATATCGACAAGCTGGCAAAGAGCGG
This sequence comes from Pseudomonadota bacterium, assembly GCA_023433445.1. GTDB lineage: Bacteria > Pseudomonadota > Alphaproteobacteria > Sphingomonadales > Sphingomonadaceae > Sphingobium. The sequence goes on from JAEZCS010000107.1 coordinate 44,929, forward strand.
GACCTATTTTCCCAATACGGTCGTCACATCATCGCTCTGCAGCCCCAGCCGCGCGACCATCCTAACCGGCCAGACCGCTCGCAATCATGGCGTGGTCGATAACAATAACTCTTCGGAAAAGGGCCTGACCTACTTCCCAAGCTATCTGCAGAAGGTGGGCTATCAGACCGCGTTCATCGGCAAATGGCATATGGGGCAAGACAGCGACGCGCCCCGGCCGGGTTTCGACAAATGGATCAGCTTTAGCGGCCAGGGCCATTATTACCCGACCGAGGGCATTCCGGCGAAACAGGCCGCCAAGGGCCGCGTCAACATGCTGAACGTCGATGGGAACAAGGTCCCGCAACGGGGCTACATCACCGACGAGTTGACCGACTATGCGATGAGCTGGCTGCAGAAGGAGCGCGACCCCAAAAGGCCCTTCTTCCTCTATCTGAGCCACAAGGCGGTCCATTCCGACCCGCTGCCCCCGCCCCGCTATGCGCATCAATATGACAAGGTGAACTTCAAGCTGCCCGCGAGCGCGGCGAACACGCCCGAAAATTACAAGGGCAAGCCGATGTGGGTCTATAACCAGCGCAACAGCTGGCATGGCATCGACTTCTTCTACAATAGCGACATGAAGATGGAGGAGTATCTCCGCTATTATTACGCCACCCTGTCGGCGGTCGATGACAGTGTGGGACGGATCATGGCCTATCTGAAGAAGCAGGGGCTGGAGAAGGATACGCTGGTCGTCTTCACGTCGGACAACGGCTATCAGATCGGCGAGCATGGGTTGATCGACAAGCGGACCGCCTATGAGCCGTCCGTTAAAGTGCCGATGATCATGGTCCAGCCGGGCACGGTGCCGGCTGGCGTCGTCAATCCGGGCCGGCTGCGCAACCTTGACTATGCGCCGACCTTCCTGGACCTGGCGGGAGCCGAGCGCCCGCCGCAGTTCGAAGGGCAAAGCGCATGGCCGCTGATCACCGGCAAGGTCGCGGCGAAGGATTGGAAGGCGCCCGATTTCATCTATGAATATTATTGGGAATGGTCTTTCCCCATGACGCCTGGAACCTTCGCCATTCAGCGCGGGGACCTCAAATATATCCAATATTACGGCATCTACGACACGGACGAGCTCTATGATGTGGCGAAGGATCCGAACGAGATGCATAATCTGATCGACGATCCGGCTTATGTGAACGCCAAGGTCGAGCTGCGTTCGGCCCTTTACAAGCAGTTGGCGGACCGGGACGGGCGGCACGTCATTCCCTATACGGGCCGCATGTCCATTGGCAGCGTGCGGCGCAGGATCGGCGGCACCGACGCAGCGCCCTTTCCGCAGCAATGGTTCGTCGAGCCCAACCGCGCCGACCGGGTGGACGATGTCGTGCCCGACGGCGGATTCAAGCAGAAGCTGCATGCGCAGGGCAAAGCCTTCCTCGACATGCCGGTCCTGGGTCAGGGCCGCAATCGGGTCGATGTGCTGGCGGCGGAGATGCAGAAGCTCCAGGAACAGAAGCCGGAGCAGTAGTATCGCCAAGCCAGAGTTTCTGGACAGGAGCGCGTCCCACGCTTTTAAGGGGCGGGCGGGCTGCTTATCTTTGGCCGGTCGCGGCAACCATGTGGAGCATCGATGCGTCATTCTTCCAGGCACAGGGCGATGCGGCCGTCGCGGGCCGTGCAGCCCGACACCAGCGGCATGCGCTGGGTGGAGGGCGGTACCTTTGCGATGGGATCGGAGAATTTCTATCCCGAGGAAGCGCCGGTGCGGCGGGTGCGGGTCGATGGCTTCTGGATCGACGAGACCCCTGTCACCAATCACGAATTCGCCCGCTTCGTGGAGGCGACGGGCCATAAAACGGTCGCGGAAATCGCGCCCGATCCCAAGGATTATCCCGGCATGGCGATGGAACTGGCGCAGCCGGGATCGCTGCTGTTCCAGCGCACGGCGGGGCCAGTGGACCTTCAGGATCATAGCCAATGGTGGACCTTTGCCCTGGGCGCGGACTGGCGGCATCCGCATGGGGCCGACAGCAACCTCGACGGGCTGGAGGATCATCCGGTGGTTCATGTGACGTTCGACGATGCGCGGGCCTATGCCAAATGGGCGGGCAAATCGCTGCCGACCGAGGCGGAATGGGAATATGCCGCGCGAGGGGGACTGGAGGGCCAGGATTATGCCTGGGGCAGCGAGCTGGCGCCCGAAGGAGCGATGCTGGCCAATTATTGGCAGGGCGCCTTTCCCTTTGCGAACACGCTGGACGATGGGTGGGAAAGAACCTCGCCCGTGCGCAGCTATCCGGCGAACGGCTTTGGTCTCTTCGACATGATCGGCAATGTGTGGGAATGGACGTCCGATTGGTACGCCCAGCCGCGAGTGGAGGCGAAGGCGCGCGGGAGTTGCTGCGTTCCCGGCAACCCCCGCGGCCCGACCCGGCATGAAAGCCTGGACCCGATGAGCGCCATCCCGCGAAAGGTGCTGAAGGGCGGATCGCATCTGTGCGCGCCCAGCTATTGCCAACGCTACCGCCCGGCCGCACGCCATGCGCAGTCGATAGAATCATCGACCAGTCATATCGGATTTCGCTGCGTGGTGCGGGCGAAGGGGTGAGGGTGACCAGGGGGACGATTCACAACGACCTTCAGTCGTCGCAGTGGCAGTTTCGAGTAACGGATCGCCTTATAATAGGTGCAAAATTGCGCTGCAGGGATGCTTCCGGGCAGATTGCTGATCGGCTATCCGCCGCGCACCAGCGCGATCCCACCACCTGCGCTCACGGCTGACTGCGCACGGCCGTTTCTAGGTACCACGGCTTTGGTCGAACGACGGAGAATGGTGCCGCTTACGTGACTCGAACACGTGACCCCATCATTACGAAGGCGACTCACGGTCTGAGCGAAAGGTGAGGTTTTCTGCCGATTTTGTTGTGAAAGCGGGAGGTAATTTCGCCTTGTCCCACGCCCTACCCAAACGCGGCGAAAATCCTGTTTGGACCGCTTCCTAGTGAACGCACTTTGGTAGGAAGCCATTTCAGGATCCGACCTGCCCTATACCTGCATGGGCAAACCGGGCCGGGGTTAAGGGCCCGACAATGACAGAGAAATTTACCTCTACCGCCGTTCAGAAATGGCTGGGGCAAGTCGGCGTGAAGACGCTCTCCATCGCGCCGGGATCGCTATAGGAAAGTGGCTATACCGATAGCTTCAACGGGTCGCTACGCGAGGAACTGCTCAGGGGCAAGTTTTCTACAGCCTCGCCAGAGCTAAGGTACTGATCGAAGCTTGGCGGCGGCATTACAACACCATCCGCCCGCATAGCAGCCCGGGCTCTCGCCCACCGGCCCCGGAAACGCCGACACCGTCATATCGCCCTCCGGTTCCGGTACGCTCCACCTCCACATGGACCCGAGATAGGCGTAGCGGCTTTAATTCATCAACAAACCAACCGGGCCACTCGGTGGGGACAGATTAGAACTGCAGCACAAATACCAGCCAGCATGCTGTTGACCTTAATTGACTTTCGGAGCTGCATTGTTCAGCTTCTTGAGATATGTCGCAGGAGCAGCCTAAGACTGCCAAGTCCATCCTCCCGAAAGCTATAAGCCTGCGCCCTGCCCTTACACGGTTTTTAGCACGCAGATTGCCCGCGTCGGATGTTGAGGATGTGCTCCAAGACATCTTCGTCAACTTAGCAAAATCGAAATCCAGTGCAGGTGTGGAGAATGCCCAAGCATATCTATTCCGGGTCGCCGTAAACGCGGTGGCCGCACATGCACGAAGGAGCCGCACCTCCCCTCACCTTGTTGCGAGCGATTTAAAAGAGCCAACTGATGAGGGACTCAGCGTCGAGCGCATCCTTATATCTCGCCAAGAACTGGACGCCGTGAGGCAAGACATCCTTGCCCTGCCCGAACGAACCCGAGATGTCTTCATGCTGCACCGTTTCGAGGAGATGAGCTATCCGGAGATTGCCGAGAGGCTGAGCATATCGGTCAGTGCTGTTGAAAAACACATGATGAAGGCGCTGCGGCGTGTGCTCGAGGCGGCTAACCGGCGATGACCCAAACATATTTCTCGAGCGCTGAAGAAGGCGCCGCCTATTGGTTCGCCAAGATGCGAGAAGGCCCGTTAAATGCTACCGATTGGCATCACTATAAGATTTGGCATGCCGCCGCCGAAAATGCACGTGCCCTGGGTAAACTGAATTGCCTCTTTGATCAAATTGGAGGCCTCGCAGACGACGAACCAATTGCTCGAGCTCGGGCGAGCGCATTGCATCGGGGCCGCCAACCTCTGCGCAGGCGTATGATCCCCGCCCTAGCCGCCTCGGCCATAATGGTCTGCATCCTTGGATGGTGGGCGGCAAAGGATAGCCTCCGTTCTAAGGGCTTCGTTCTCGAGGAAACTCTTGCTACCCGGCACGCGCAAGGGGTGACCGCGACTCTTAGTGATGGGAGCAAAGTCACACTGGATGCTGATACAGAAATGACCGTTCGCATCGGGGATAACGCCAGGAATATTAGGATCAGCCGGGGCCGCGCGTTTTTTGAGGTCGCAAAGGACAAAAAGCGGCCGTTCCTAGTTGAAACGTCGTTCGGTGCTGTAAGGGCAACCGGCACAGCGTTTTCGGTGAGCACACGACAAGCTGCGCTCGAAGTCGTATTGCTTCAAGGTGGGGTCCAAGTTTTTCTGCGCCAATATGCAAAGAAATCGAGCTCCGCAGCGCCAATCGATATGAAGCCGGGCACTAGGTTGAGGGCCAGCGCCGATGGGTGGACGCTCAAAACCGCGCCCGCCGAAAATCTAACTGCTTGGACACACGGTTTTATTGTGTTCGACGATACGCCATTGAATGAGGCTGTAGCCGAGATGAACCTTTATGCTGGACGTAAAATCGTCCTGATCAAGGGTTCGCAATTCCGATCAATCAGTGGCACATTTCAAGCCGGACGCCAGGATGATTTCGCCTCTGCGCTCGCCGCTTACGGATTGGCCCGTATTGAACTGAAAACAGACGATGAAATCATCCTAGCTCCCACCCCTCAATAATTATTTGCACAATGAGGTGAGGGGATTCCACTCTCCCGCATCTTCTCAAATGATAAACATGGGAGGAAGGGATGCATCTGAGGGAGCGTCAAGCGCTAGCCTATGCGTGCGCGGCTATCGTATCCATTTCGGGGGTTCCGTATGCGCAAGCACAAGCCGCCGAAATCAATATCCAGGCACAACCACTGGCAAGCGCGCTGAATCGGCTCGCGCTGCAGTCCAAGCGACAAATCCTATTTGCCCCCGATCTCGTGATCGACAGGCGATCTGCGCCCTTGAGCGGAAGGATGTCCGCAGACGACGCCCTATCTCGCCTATTGCTGGGAACCGGCTTGTCGTATCGCAAGCAAGGCGATGTATATTTGGTCAGGCGACAAGTCCCATTGCCGCAGTCCTATTCGGCTCCAACTCGCTCTTCAGCAGACCCGTCTGGTGCCCCGATGCTCCAGGAGGCGTTTGACCGGCCTGGTGAGCTTGATGAGATCGTCGTCACCGCAGAAAAGCGTTCGGAATCTCTACAGGACACTCCGATCTCGATCGCCGCATTAAACGCTGATGCTCTTGCCAAGGCGGGCATCTCCAATGTTGGCGACCTAAGCTACCGCGTACCTTCGCTATCCATGACCCCCTTCCCTAACTCACCTAACGCCCCGCGACTATTTATCCGCGGCATCGGAACCGGCGATCCCCAAGTAACCACTGACGTTTCTGTAGGCGTCTACCTTGATGGAGTGTACCTTGCTAGGTCGATTGGGCTCGGCATGGACGTCGCGGACATCGCCCGTATTGAAGTGCTTCGCGGACCACAAGGCACCTTATATGGCCGCAATACAACGGGTGGCGCAATCAACATCGTAACTCTGAAACCAGGTCCAGATCTTTCGTTTCGTCAAGAGTTAACCGGCGGCAATTATGACCGATTCCGCAGCAAGTCGGTCGTCAACGTGCCCCTCACCGAGAATCTATTCATTAAAGGATCTGTACTTTATGATCGCCGTGACGGGCTGGTAGAGAACACAGGCATTGGAAAGGACTTTGGCGCCTACGAAAAACTGGCTGGCCGAATTGACGCACGATGGCAACCAAATTCCAAATTGACCGTTGATTACAGCTTTGACCGTTCGCACGCCGATAATACGTCATATTACTATCAGCTCCTCGATACTGCACCGCTTTTTGAGGGGGTTCTTGTTGATAGCCGCAAGCGCCTGACGCGAGCGTCTCTGCCAAATCCGTTTTTATCGGGCGATGCAGATATCAGTGGTCATGCGCTTACGATCACAGCAGAAACTCCGATGGGCGAGCTTAAATCGATTACGGCCTACCGGCGACTACGTGATTTTACATATCAGGATTATTCAGCCAACCCCTTCATAAGTATAACTGGAGGAACGCAGTCGACTCGGCAAAACCAAGTGAGTCAGGAACTCCAACTAGTTGGATCGACACCGTCGCGCGCACTTGACTATGTTGCCGGCCTCTACTTCTTTCGCGAGAAAGGCCGTGTTCGTCTTCTTGATACCGTGGACCTGATTGGTTTTGCGGCCTTTAAAGATGTGACTGCTATCAACGAAGCTTATGCTGCGTACGCCCAGATCGGTTGGCGTCCGGGCGGTAGTTCTCCATTTTCGTTAACGATTGGAGGTCGTTATTCGCTGGATGATCGCCATGCCGACAATCATTCCGGCGATCGCGTGGGTGTCTCATTCGCAAAATTCACACCCTCTATTTCGGCGGAATATCGATTTAATCGAGACGCGCTGGTGTATGCCAAAATAGTATCTGGATATAAATCTGGCGGCTTTAATCTCCGCTCAGCCTTTTTCAGTGACAGTTTTGAACCGGAAACTCTAACCTCATATGAAGTGGGATGGAAGACTGAATGGCTCGACAGGAGGCTGCGTATCAACGGCGCCCTGTTCTACGCAGATTATCGCGACATTCAACTCGACATTGTCATTCCCAACCAGCCAAATCCTACTCTCACACGAACAGAGAACGCCGGCAAGGCTCATGTGAAGGGGTTAGAGCTGGACATTGACGCTCTACCGACATCGTGGCTTCGGCCCTCAATCTCCTATTCTTATGTTAAGGGAAAAGTCACTCGTGTGGTTGGCGACGATCCCAGCTTTTACCGCTTCCAGAATACTCCGCGCCACCAGCTTACTGCGCGTGTTGATGCGGATCTGGCGAAGACTTCCGTGGGCGTAGTCACCGCTAGTTTGGATTATAACTACAAGGATAACATCTTCACCTCGGCAAGGCCTAATCCCCCCGGCTTCTATCCACCCGGCGACTTCATACCGGCATATTCGCTTGTGAATGCACGCCTGGCCCTTTCAGGTGAGAACTGGATAGGAAAAGGCAAGTTTGAACTCGCCCTCTGGGCACGTAACCTCTTGAATGAGGAGTATCGGATTGAAGGGCAAGGAAGCTTCTACCAACTGCATGGAACGCGATTGGGCGTATTTGGTGAGCCTCGCACGATCGGCGTGGACGCGCGCTTCTCATATTAACAATGTAAGATGGAGGATGACAAATGACGCCTAATGAAGCAGCCTACCGCGAAATTGAACAGCTCCTTTATCGCTATGCTTGGATGGTCGATAAGCGCGAGTGGAACCTCATGGACCAGGTGTTTGCGCCTGGGGGCACGATCGACTACGCAACGACCGGCGGCCCGGGAAAGATGCCTTATCGTGATGCCCTTAATTGGCTTGATGAGGCGCTGTCTGGATACCCGATCAACCTCCATCACATCACCAACATCTCGGTTGACGTCTCCGGCGATGAAGGCAAGTCACGCTGTTATTTCACCGCTCCCATGGGCCGCAAGGAAGCAGACGGCAAATCAATCTTTGTGACCAACGCGGGGTACTATCTGGATGATCTGAGGCGCGTCGATGGCAAGTGGCTAATTGCTGCTCGGTATTGCGATATGACGGTCCAGATCGGCGACCTTCCGGCTGACCACTTCATCCCAGAGGCAAGGCCTGTCGGCGAGTAGGCCGGAGTTCGCGTCGGCGATTGAACCATATCAGATTGCGTCACATGGGTTGGCCGCTGTCAGCACCAATGGCGCAGATTCAAGGCTGAAGAGCAAGGAGGGTTTGGGCTTCATCGCTGTAATGAGATACGCGAATCCAGCGCAAACCTTTCCTAAAAATGTCTTCCGAAGAGGCCTGTACTTAGAGAATGAGGGATATTGCGGCATCCGTCGGCACTTTCCGACCGAGGGACAGGATGCCGATCATGCTCGACGGCCGTAGTTTCACCGCGAGAAAAGCAATGGCCGAACCATATTGAACCCGGCACACAAGAGCGCTGCTGAGAAACGCGACGCCAGACGCTCTCGTCCCCTTATTCTCTCAGGCGTAGGGCTAGCGATCAGTGCTAGGGGCGCTGAACTGGTCCGATTTGTCAACCACGGCCGCCCCCAGTTCATCTGTCCGATTTCGGCTCTGCCACGTCGATGGCGACACCAACATATTGCGCTACTTAGCAGATCATTGAATGAAACATAACCGCAGTTATCGGACTTTTATTCGAGGTCAGCCGGTAGCGATCAGTTGGCCTATGTCTGCATAGCCGCCCGAGGCCTTACACCCGGATCAGCGGACGACATGCGCACTGAAAGCGCCAGTCCTCTCATCAAATTCATCCAGCTGCCAAAGGACACCCTTATGGGGGAAGCATCGCTCAATTTGCCTGGGATCCGCCTCGATGTCCGCAGCCACAGCGATGACGGCCCGAAACTGACCGCGGAGATTGTCGCGACAATGTTTCAGCAGCTGGGTGCGCTCGATTGATCCCGGACGGCTACGCCACTCGGCGTCCGGGTCTTCGGTATCGTCATAAGTGAGATTGCCGTTCTTGCCCTTCACCCCATCCTGCCAGAGGACAAGCGCTACGGTCATTCCATCCACAGATTGACCGGACCAACTCCAGCGAGTGTTGGCCAGTTTAACATCAAAATGCTCGAATGACGTTGTCTTGTTCCAAGATTCACGCATTTCCGCCCTTTTCCTGTATTTCCTAAATGCAAAATCCTTAAGAAGGTAATTGCGGCAAGAGTACACTGACGCGTCGCCGCTATAAAACATTCCCCTTGATCAGACGATAACACAAACCGATTAACATTTCTTTAGTTAGTTCATCAACCTTTCAAATCGCCCAGTTATTATAGATAGTCTTGAGCAAGTTCTGCTGGCGGACCGCTACTACTTCTGGTGTCCACTCCTTCTGCGTCAATACTTGGCTGGTTAATGCATATGATGATACATTCTTGGTGCCTGAAAAGTAGATATCGCACTTCGGGCCAAATTCGTAATTCTGCGCCGATGAATTCTTCTTCTTGTTAAGCGGAACCAGGTTGGCGAGCCGATGCACCCACACCTTGCGCTCGGCGGCGTCGGGCCACCATTCTTTCCATTCGCTGTTTGCAGGCACGGTCTGCGGCAGAACGTGTTCGATCGTCAGAATGGATGGGTCGTAAGTGGCGGCACCATCCGAAATGAAGGAATCGAGCCGTAGAAGCAAATAATTGCGTCGGCGAGGAGTAAGTTCGTAGATGTTTCCGTCGAGCGCCTCGCGAAAGTCTTCGACGTTTTCATCGGTGAACTGGAATGTTTCCATCTCATCGGGTTCCACGCCAGACTGGATATCACCGATAAGGTCTGCATAGACCTCAATCCGGTCATTCACATTCCACCTGCAAATGTGCATGAAAGCGGCTAATCGCTCTAGGAGTTCAAAGAAGCGCGCAACCCGCTTAGGCTTGTTACGCTGCTCCTTAAGATAAAGCATCGCCGGCGGAATCCAGTCAGAGTTGTCAATCCGCTGAAGCCACTTGATATAGTAATTTACGGTTTCGGCGTGTGATGTCGCCGAAAAGGAGGCATTGCGAATTGCATCCAGCGCATCCGAGAATGGCTCTAGAACTTCATCAATGAAGATTTTAGGATCGGGATTCTTTGGCAAGACGTGCGTTCTAAACTCCTCTAGCAAAATCCGCTTAGCTTTCTCCTTGGCGTAGATCATGCGGAGATAGGTGAAAAGGTCGCGAAAGCCTTCTCGCGTGAGTTCAACCTCCATTTCTTCCCACTTGTCGTTGTAGAGCTGACGGTCGCTCTCGCTCTTCAACTTACCGATCGTGTCTGCCTTGATAATGTCAGTTGGCTGGAGATCGAGGCCGCGGCTGTTCATGACCGAAAATACTCTAAAGGCCGACTCCTGGCTCGCCGTTGAGACGGCGACGAGGTAACAGCGCGTCAGAAGGAACGTCACAAACGCGCGCAGCTTCTCCTGCGTCGGAAGGGCTTCGGCAACGGCCTGAACAAAATGCCTTGCGTTGTCACGGATATTAACTTGCGACTCGTTCTCTAGCGAAGAGGAGTCAAGATCGATCAGGGCATTTAACTGTAGATTTTGGATGTATTTTGAAAAGAACGCTTTGTCGCGCTCTCGCAGCGACAAACGAGGTTTCGGCAAGATGCCTTCCATCTTCTTGCCCGGCTCCAAGATGTAAGGGCGAATCTCCTCACTGTCCTCGCCGTCGTTCGCCGAAGCCATTGCGGCGAGCAGGATGGTAAGTGTCGTCAGGCGCTGTTGCCCGTCAATCACCTGCGAATAGGCGCTCTCTTCGGATTTGATTAGCACGATGCTGCCGAGAAAATAGCCCTCCTCTTGCTCGGCTTGAAAGAAGGCGATTAGGTCATCGAAAAGCTCACCGGCCTGATCGGGGGTCCAAGCGTAGGGGCGCTGGTACGAGGGGATGACATACTCGAAATCAGACGAGAAAATCTTGGAAAGAGGATATTCAGCACCACTGATCTTCTTCGACACGATCGGCCCCCGTTGCCCATTGAAGAGGTTCGCTCGGTCGGCTGTACAGGCACTGCGATCAGGCGCAACCAACTTTTAGCGATGCTCGCGGGGATCGACGCTTCGGAGTCCAGACTTGCCTGAGCGGCTGCCTTCTAAATAATCGACAGCGCCTTTCGCGTGCTAGTCGAGGCCATCAACATAAGGGCAGTTATCGAACTCTCGCCTGATTCTGGCCGTAGGTATCCACTAGCCGGCCCCACATGTAGCGGCTAATAGCTACCGCAACCCCGGGGTGTCACGCAGCTGCTCTCTCGCTCACATTACTCAAGACCTGCACTATGCGAATCACTTCGGCTTGCGGAAATAATCCGCTTACGCCTTGGTCATCAAAGTCCGTAAACGGGCTTTCATAGAGACGGCGCGGGTCCATCGCACCGCGTTCGGTCAGATGATCGACGATCAGATTGATAAACTCGATCTGATTGGCGCTGTTGTTTTGCGCCGCCAAAAACTCCCCAAAGGCTGATTTCGCCGCTTCACGGTCAAGACCAATCAGCGAACGGACGAACAGGCCAAGCCCGCCTTGCTCTTGCAACAAGGCAAAATCGTCATCCGAAGCATCCGCCTCATCGCGCAAAATTCGCTCCAACTCGGCTAGGTCTTGCGGCGTAAGCTGCTCGTTGCGCCGGAGCTTTTGGATCGTGAGATGATCGGTATTGGATTTCAGGAAATGCCGGACCTTCATCTGAAAGCGGGCTTTATCAGTGCCGACACTCACGTCCGGCAATGTGATGGCCGATCCTTCGCCAATCTCGTCTTCGAAATCGGTGTAAACAATCTGGCGTTCATCGCCTTGGATGAGCTTGATGAGTGAACGCAAGCGGCGACGCATCTGCTCCAGCATCCAGGCGTCGATATCCTGCCAGTATTCGTCAGTCTGCACCTCAAGGATGAGTTGCATCTCAGCATGGACCATGGGCACATTGCTCAGCCCTTCGAGCTTTCCGGCGAGCGCCACGACCTTTTCCTTGCACCGCGTGAAGCTCGCGTCATTTTGCAGAAGGGCAAGCTGGCCTGTCAAAACGATATAGTCGAACTGCTTGGCGGCAACGTCGTTATCGACCAATGCCGTGGGAAGCCCTGCAACCTCGTGGATCAGGATATTCCGGTCCTCGCCGCTGAAACGATCCCATGCTGAACGCGTCTGGAATTGTTCCACGGCGCGGCGTCTGGCGCGAACGAGGAAGTTATCGAGGCTCATGCCGCTCACTTCTTCGAACAGCCGCCCGCGAACATCGAGATCGAGCTGCGCCAGTCCGCCCTCCCGTTCCGCCTCCGGCAGTTCCTGGAGATGCGAGGCAATCGCCACGCGTGCGGCGAAAAGACGCTGACTCAGCGACTCGCCTACTGGGCTATCGACGACTTTGGGATTCTGATTGAAGAACTCGAAGTTCTGGCAGAAGTCGAAGATGTTGAAGGTTTCCTTGTGCCGCCCCGGACCAAATAGGTCGTGACGCAAGCGCGTCCCGCGCCCGATCATCTGCCAGAATTTCGTCCGGGAGCGAACAATCTTGAAGAATACAAGATTCAGAACCTCGGGCACGTCGATCCCGGTATCCAGCATATCGACCGATATCGCGATGTGCGGTGACTTTTCCGGATCAGTAAAATCATCGATCAGCGATTGGGCATACTCTGTCTTAAAATCGATCACGCGGGCGAACTGACCGGCCAAATGCGGATAGTTGGCGTCGAACCGCTTAGCGATAAACTGCGCGTGATCGTGGTTTTTGGCAAAGATGATCGACTTGCCCAGCAGGTCGCCTTCGGCAACCTTGAGCCCATGGGTCATCAGGTGCTTGAGCACCTTATCAACCGTGTCCTCGTTGAAGAGCCATTTGTTGACCGCGCCAGGATCAATGTCACCGGAGGGGAGCTTATCCTCCCACTCCAGCATATCCCATTTCTCTTTATCCTCGTCGGACAGCTCTTCGTACTTGATGCCCTCGCGCACGAATTTGAGCGGCACGGAGACGACGCTGGGCGGAACGAGGAATCCATCAGCCACGGCTTCATCCAGCTCATAGGCATCTGTCGGGACGCCCGTTTCAAGCTCGAATAGCTTATAGGTATCGCGGTCGCTTTCATCCCGAGGCGTGGCGGTGAGACCGACGAGCAGGCTGTCGAAATATTCGAAGATCGCGCCGTATTTCCGGTAGATCGAGCGATGCGCCTCGTCGATCACGATGAGGTCGAAATGCCCCGGTCCGTATTTGCGTTGGCCGTTCTGCATCTCGTCGATGAGGTTCATCATCGTCGGATACGTGGCGACGCATACGCGCGCGCCGTTGTGATCGTTCTTCTTCGGATCGTGCTTTTCGATCAGGTTCGCGCTTGGCGCTGACGACAAATGCGCTTTGAAATTGCTGTGGGCCTGTTTGACCAGCGCCACGCGGTCGGCCAGGAACAGTACGCGCTTGCACCAGTTCGCACGCATGAGCTGATCGATCAGCGCGATGACGGTGCGCGTCTTGCCGGAGCCGGTGGCCATGACCAGCAGCGCCTTTCGCTGATGATCCTTCTCAAACACTTCGCCGACGCGGCGGATGGCCCGCGTCTGGTAATAGCGCTCGACGATATTTGGATCGATACTGACGCTGGAGAGCGTGCGACGCGTCGATTTACGCTGTCGCCACAATTCCAGCTCATCTTTTTTCAGGAATCCATGCACCTGCCGAGGCGGATAGCGCGTATCATCCCACTGCCAATGCTCGTACCCGTTCGAATAGAAGATCAGCGGGCGGACGCCGAATTCTGCCTCAAGGCAATCGGCGTAGAGCTTGGCTTGTTGCTGCCCCACGCGCGGGTCGCGCTTGGTACGCTTAGCTTCAACCAGAGCCAGCGGTTTGCCGTCATCACCCCATAGCACATAATCGACAAAGCCCTGCTCGGCCTGGTTGGGCATCCCCTTGACTGGATATTCCCGGTCACGTTCCTGATCGAGCTGCCACCCTGCTTCCGCCAGCAACAAGTCGATAAAGGCATCGCGGGTCTTCTCTTCGTTGTAATCGTGCTTGTCCTCGGCCTTCTGGTTCGCGGCCTTGATCGCGGCGATTTCGGCCTGGAGCGCTTTCAGCTCAGCATCGAGCGCCAGGCGATCTTCCTCGCTCTTGATCCGCGCGGCCTGTGCTTCGGCCAAAGCCTCGGCGAAGTCCTCGCTTTCCTTGGCCAACGCCTGCAACTTGGCGAGCGTTGAAGCCTCGACTTGCACTGCCTTCGGCAGCGCATCGGCATTGAAGGCAATCGTCGCGTCCGGCTTTGCCCCGCGCCCATAGGTGCGCACCAGCCAATAGGAGAAATGAAACAGCTCGCGCACCGTCGTCACGGCGTGCTGCACTGGTACGGCACGGGCTTCATGCACCGCCTTGTTGCCAAAATCTTTGATTATGCGCGCTTTGGTGACAAGCACGTTGCCGACCAGAGCGCGGAACGTCCCCTCATGGATCAGCGCCGAAAGCGCCGTGTCGTAGGGCGAACGCAGATTGAGGTCGTTGTCGTACATCCACTTGACCGCGCTTTCGAGCGCAAGCCGCGCATAGAAGCACGCGCCGCGTGGGTCAGCCAGCACCGCCGCTTCCGCCTTCTGGGCCAGTTCATAGACTGGAGAAAACTCAGATTTCAGAAAGGCGAATTGGCTCATTGATTACCCCCAAGCCCGGTTTTTACGCAGTCATCAAGTTTGCGGTGCATGAGAGAAATAAGAGAAAGATAATCCGCAGCATCGTCCTCGCCCCTCCAGAGGATTTTCGGCTCATGCGCCAGCGGATTGCGAACGGCCCCAAAACATCCTTTGAGCAAAAGAGCAAAACCCTTGTGCTCGGATTTTTCCGTTTCGGTTTGCAGCGTGTTGAGCGCCAGGATCGGGCGTTCAACCGCGAATACCTTATCGACGAGGGCCGCCCCGTCTAGCTTCTCGCCCGACATTTCCCGGATGCGCTGTGCCAAGCCCTTCGCCGCCTCGAACACAGCATGGAAATAATTGTCCTGCAAAAGCTCGGCTTTGCAGTATTTGCTCACCTCGCCGTGAATGCGCCGCCCTTTGAACTTCGCATTGATGGCGTTCACGCGCTTGTGCGCTTCATCGATTGTCTCGGCGACCGCGATGCGCCGAAACCTACCGTCCTTTCCGTACTCGATCCCGGCAAAAGCCAGATGGGCATTGATGTCGTTGCGCGCTGCTTCAAACTCGGTCTGGCGGTGAACATAGCGCGATGGCTCCAGCAGCCTGCGCGTAAACTCCAACAGTTTCGAAGGCGTGCCATCATTAGCCTGGTAGACTTTGAACGTATAGCACAACCGCCGCCATTTCGTGCTCTCGCCCGATGTGTCCACCACGCTCATATCGGCGAAATGCCGAGAGATGTCGGTGCCGCTCAGATACTCCCCCAAGACCTTGGAGACCTCTTCGATCTGCATATCGGTGAGTTTCGGAGTGGCTGCCATGACTACAACTCTCCTCGGAACGCCCGATGTTGGAGAGAGGCGAAAAACGAATCGTAGCCATGCAATGCTGTTGAGCAGTACACTATCATCGCTTCAATTTGCTTGAACTGATCGGAAAACTTCCGTTGTAGTTCCAGCGGTGGGAGAGGTACTTCAATTTTATAGATATCTGAATTTGATAAATTGGCCTGCCTAATTCCACGATTATTCTTAATTGCTTGATGCTTTATGTAAGGCAGCGAAAATAATTTCATTACAAATGCATCGTCAACAATGTTTGAGTCCACGACAACCCGAGCTACTCGCTGGTTTAAATAATATTCCAGAAAATTATCGGGAACTTTTGCTATGTTACAATAATCATCTTTTCCAACCGTACCAGTTAAACTCAGGACTAGCTCACCAGGACGCAGGATAAATCTCCCCAACTTAGCGTCAGGCGGATGAAAAACTAATCTTTTAGAAAAGCAGGAATTGACCTCACCAATCCTTACAACCGGAATGCCGGAATCTTGATAGTTCGCGCTCTTAAATGCGAAACCGCCTTGCAGTTGCACTGCATCCGAGAGTTCGATGATCGGAAATCCCTTAGAGTTTTTTTCCAGATCGCCAAACATCTCATGGAAGATGGACTGGCCGAGTTCGTTGAGGCGGTTTAGGGCGCGTTGGCGCTTGCGGCGCAGCTCATCCGCGTGATCCAAGATCGCCGCAATCCGCTTCTGTTCGTCGAGCGGGGGGAGCGGAAACGCTACGCGCTTAAGGTCAGAAAAATTTAGCGAATCTAGGCCTGTTGTCTTCTTAGTCAGCTTTCGCATGTCTAACTGGCACGACGCGTAATATGCGAATGGAGCCCACACACGATTATCTTTTGGAACAAGTGCACAAACGTGACTGACGATAATTGCGGGCTTAGCTAAAAGCGCGCGGTGGTTCAACCCAACAGAACCACTGCGAGGCATAAGTATTGAGTTGGCAGGAACTGGACGCCATTTCTTTCGATTAACGAATGCTGCGTCCAATTGATCATCGGTTTTGTTCAGTGATCTAGTTAGGTGTCCCCGTCCCACATCCTTCATACGTACAAAAGGCATGCCAACGTCGACATAGCAATCATCATTCTGAGGCGCCGGGACCCCTCCGACGATTTCGAATAGCTCTTCGATAGGATGATTATCCCAACGACTTGGGTTGGTGGTGAGGCTTATCATCCCAGCATCGCCTCCAGCTTGGTGAGGCCGTCGCTGATTTCAGCTTCGAGCTGGCGCAGTTCCTTGATGATGTCGGCGGGGCTGTCATGCGTGACTTCTGCGAGCTCGACTTCCTTGTAGCGGTTGAGCGACAGGTCATAGGTTCCGGTGGCGGCGATATCCGCCTTGGCTACGCAGAAGCTCTG
Source organism: Pseudomonadota bacterium (assembly GCA_023433445.1). Lineage (GTDB taxonomy): Bacteria > Pseudomonadota > Alphaproteobacteria > Sphingomonadales > Sphingomonadaceae > Sphingobium. Next base: position 61,688 of record JAEZCS010000107.1, read on the forward strand.
CGCCGTGCGCGGGTTTTCAAGCTCGCCCTCTTCCCGACGCAGCCAGCGCGCCAGCGCATCGGGCAGATTGTTTTTGGCGTGATCGGCATCACTCAGCGGCGATGTAGGCAACACGCCCAGCTTGGCATCATCTAGCAGCGCCGTGCGCTTATCATCGAGCGAAAAGCCGTCGGCCTGGAGGTCATAGAACCAGACGTTTCCCGTCCCTCCCACACCCGTCTTGGTGAAGAACAAAATGGCAGTGGAAACGCCCGCATAAGGACGAAACACGCCGGAGGGCAGTTTCACCACGCCCTCAAGCTTGTGCTTTTCGACGAGCATTTCACGCAAGGATTGGTGCGCTTTCGACGAGCCGAACAGTACACCGTCGGGCACGATCACGGCGGCGCGCCCGCCAGTCTTGAGCAGGCGCAGAAACAGCGCGAGGAACAGAAGCTCGGTCTTCTTCGTCTTGACGATCTGCTGGAGGTCTTTGGCCGTGACCTCGTAATCCAGCGATCCAGCAAATGGCGGGTTTGCCAGGATCAGAGAATAGCGCTCGGCATCGGTGTCGTGCTCCTGGGCTAAGCTGTCGCGGTAGCTGATGTCTGGATTATCGACGCCATGCAGCGTCATGTTCATGTTGCCAATGCGAAGCATGGTCGGGTCGAAATCGAACCCGTGGAACATGTTGCCGTGGAAGTGTTTTCGGAGCTTTTCATCGCGAAAGAGCTGTGGGTGATTGTCGCGAAGATATTCCCCAGCCGCGACGAGGAAACCGCAGGTGCCAGCGGCGGGATCGCAGATTACGTCTTCAGGCGTCGGACGGGTCATCTCGACCATGAGCTGAATGATATGGCGCGGGGTACGGAACTGGCCGTTCGTACCTGCGCTCGCAATCTTGCCGAGCATATATTCGTAGAGGTCGCCCTTCGTGTCGCGATCCTCCATCGGGATTTTGTCGAGCATATCGACGGTCTTGGCCAGCAGCGCGGCGTTGCTGAAACCAAGCCTCGCATCCTTCATGTGCTGGCCGTAGCTGGAGCCCTCCTCGCCAAGCTGGCGCAGGAAGGGGAAAACGTGTTCCGCCACCACGTCCATCATCTCGCGGGCTTCGAAATTCTTGAAACGTGACCAGCGAAGATCGGCGTAGGCGCGACCCTTCTCGTCCAGGCCTTCGGGGAAAATCCGGCGTTCCATCGCGATGCCGAGGGCGGCCGCCTTGTTTTCCTCAAGCGTGTGGAGGTCATCCAGCCGCTTTATGAACAAGAGATACGTGATCTGCTCGATCACAGAAAGCGGATTGGACACGCCGCCCGACCAGAAGGCGTTCCAGATTTGATCGACCTGATTGCGGATTTCCCCGATGAGCATCTTACTCTTTCAATCCCTTCAACCCGCTGTTGGACCTCGATTTGGCAACATATTCCCGCATGAGTTCTCGGATGACCTGCGCGCCAGGACGGTCCTGCCCGTGACAGGTTTCTAAGAATTCATCGCGAAGGGCTTTTTCCACGCGAATGCGAAGCCCGGAATCTTTCCCCGACATGGCCGTGAGTGTAACCAATGGATACACAAACCGGAAGGATTATATGAGAAGGCACTCTTTTCCGCAGGTAAGTGACCGAGCTCTGAACATATTGGCCGTTATCGGCTGGAAGGCGGCCAATCGGCTGCTAGTCGATCTTCACTGATAGGCGACGCACGGCAACAGCATCTGCCGCAAACGCCTGCGCTCGCGCTGTCAGCTCATCATCTGCATCGACGATCGTGAACCAGCGTTGCCTTTGAACAAAATAGCCCGGCCTCGATGCAGGCACCGAAACATTGGTCCGCAAGGTCAGGACGCGATCGGCTCCGGTGTGGTGGCGGACATTGGCGTGAAGGTCAGCCAGGATTTCCGCATGAGGCCGCCGTCCGGGAAAGGTAATGAACACCACGGCGCGGCCGGAACGGCGCAGATTGCGGAGTTCATCGAAACCGGCATGCCGAGCGGACGCGGCCCCCACACCATTGTCGGGATCGAGGAATATCAGGTCCGCTTCGGACAGCGCCTGACGCTTCCCTTCAGCCCAGTGCAACCTTCCGGACGCAGGGGGAACCGGCTCGCGATGGAAGATGGCCGGCGAAACCCAGATGGGCGCTTCCTCCAACGCGCTTAAAGACCGTTCTGGCAGGCCCTTCATGGCAGAGTGCAGGTCTGCATCGAACGCGCGCCAACTCTCCTCCTCCAACCAATCGACATGTCGTCCGTCGGGCCGGCCGTCATGGTCAGGATTGTAATACCAAGCGATCCCGAGCCTACGGTCAGTACCCGCCAATCGCCGAAGCAGCGCGAACTTAATCGCATCACTGACATCGCCCACATACTGATCGCGCATAGCCCCTCCCCGAGACCAACTCACCTAACCAACCGCCAGTGATGGTCAAGCCGCCCATCGATCCAGGGCAGGAAAAAGCGGCAACGCTTCCGGGATCGGTGGTTCAGCCACATTCGGATCATAGATAGACGCTGCTGCCCATTCCACGCGCCAGTCCACCCGGACCCCTTCGCTTGTGAAGTGAACAATGCCAGCGCCTTCCCTCGCCACATCCCAACGGCATTCCAGCTTGTCGTTATAGGAGCCGAGCAAAAGCGTTCCGTCGCTGAGCGCCACCATGAAGCGGTCATCATCCTCATAGGGCACCGTCAACATCGTTTCGATATCGCCTGTCACGGACAGCCTCACGCTATCGGGGATGGGTCGGATCAAAACGGACATCGCAGAATCACCTTTCCTACATGAGAACAAATGTGGAACATGCCTGACAGGAAAGGAGTCGGCAATGGTGATTATCGACGGTTCGTTCTTGCTTGGGGTGGCGGCCATCCTGACGAGCATCGCAACCCTGTGGCGGACGGCGAGGTCAAAAAAATAAGTGGCCAGCCCCATCCATGCGTCAGCCGTAGAGCCAATGCATGGATGGGGGTATCGGGAGGCGAAGGACGCCGACGACGATCTGAAATGCGGAGATCGCTGCCAAGACACGCAAGGGATAGGCTGCTAGTCGATCTTCACCGAGGGACGCGACATCATCACGGACTTTGAAGTCGGCATCGACAAGTTGTACATCGAAGTCCTGACTTCGATCGAGCAGGTCACCTTCAAGCAGGTGGGCAGCGGCGGGATGTCGCGGTGCAGCTGAACGGCCTCCGCACATTCTGACCGTGGATGATTTACCTTCGAGCCGATTTGAACGGTTCGCCTTTCCGCGCAACGCTAAGCAGACGCTGTTTCAGAAGCAGGGAGCACCGATCCGCCTTGGCGGCTGGTTGGGTGCCTCATTGGGTGGATCGTGCTTCCTGCCTTTGCACAAACGCGAATTCACGAGGTCGCTGCATAGGGTTGACCCCTCCGAGTCAATGGGGCCCGCCCCTGGGTCAGTGCAGATGATACTGTTCTTTAGGATCGCGCCACCAGCGATGACGATCGGGGTTCTTGCCCGCCCCTTTCGCTAACCGAATTGAAACATGGCGCTGGTCGAACCCAAGTTCCTTAGCGATTTGGATCACGTCGGCCGAAGCGGTGACGCCATGCCAGAGCAGCGCCTCAATCAGGACATCTACCTGGTCGTTTTTGTTAACGTCAGGCCCAAGCGCCAGAAGCAGCTTGCGC
>JAEZCS010000159.1 GCA_023433445.1 Pseudomonadota bacterium
GCCATGCACCGCTACTTGGTTGACCCCTGCTGTGAAGTGTCGGTCTGACCCCTTGCCAGCACACTCGGCCGAGATTAGCTAGCGTTACGCAGTAACGTGACAGGCAGACACATGCGTTCAAAGGCGAACAAAGGTAGGCGACGTGCGAGAGCGGCAAGCGGAGCAGAGCGACAGGCCGCGTACCGACGGAGGCACCTCGACGAGATCGACACGCTCGACAGCGCGCGCTTGAACATGATTGTCTCGACCGCAACAAAGCGTGCGCTGGAGCGGCTGGCACTGCGTTACGCAGTAACACAACGTGAGATGCTGCAGAGGATTGTCGAGAAGGCGGAGCAGACAACCACACGCGATCTCTCAAATTCCGAGCTGCGCCGCTACTACAGGGCGACAGGCGCATAAGACCGGCAGACACGTGAGCGTCGCCGGCTTGATCGAGCGTATTGGGAAAACATGGCGGCTGTCGCAGCCCCGAAATTTTGCTCTGCTGCCGTGATCTGTTGCTAATCAACTTGGATCACAGGCCCGGCAATCGGCCCTGACCGGCCTGCATGGCCTCGGAGCCGTAAAGATCCTCAAGCACCCCGATGCGGCCGACCATCAGGTCCGAAAGCTGCTCCAGCTCGCCGGTCCTGATGCCGTCGGAGCGACATCGCTTGACCAGGTCAGCCGCCTCGTCGGGCAGTCGGGCGATGATGTCGCGGATATGCGCCATCGCGCGGTCGGGGCTGAAGCCGCACTTGCGCGCCTCGTCCTCCCAGTGCCGCGGCTGGATCTCATCGATGTGATACTTGCGGTCGACGCTCATCGCCAGGCGATCCTGCCGCCTGTCCTTCGAGTAAGGCAGCCAGCTCGCAATGTCATAGAGTGGGGCGAGCCGGTAACGGCCGCCGGCCGCAAGCAGCAGCCCATAGTTCTTGGCGTGCGCATCCGTCCCCGCGATCACGAAGTTGAATGCGCAGGCACGCATGAAGCGATCGCGGTCCTCGGACGGACGTCCCGATCCCGACAGCAGCTCCATCACCTGGCGCATGCCAGGGCCGCCGTCGCGCTGATACTTGTTGCGCGGATCGACTTTCAGCGCCTGGCAGCAATCCTCCTGATGCACCCGATGCACCTCGCCGCCCGCGCTGTCGATCGGCAATACGCGGCGGCCGGCGATGCGGCGGCGGTCGTAGCGCTCGACCACGACCACGGGAATATCGCCGAACACCTCGACCCAGGTCTTGGGGGCCGGCATGCTGAGCCGCGGCGCAAGACGCTGACAGAACATCTCATTCTCGACCTGACCGGCAAAGCCGCTGATCGGCGGCTTCAGGATATGCGTCGAGGGCGTGCGGCCACGCGGCTCGTACCACCGGCCATTCACGAGATAGAGCGCCTTCTTGCGCTGCGCGCCGGCCAGGCTGAACTGGCCACCGCCCTTGGTGAACTGGGTGGCGCCTGGATCGCGCACGAGCGCGGCAAAGCTCTCGGCCAGCACCTCGCGCGACAGCGGCGTGACGCCCTGGCGCTTCTTGAGCTGATCGAGCTTGTCCGGCGGCACCATCTGGATGGCGCCCTGCAGGTCCTCGCCGACCTCGGATAGAAAGGCGAAGGGATTGCGGGGATTGACGCCGAAGCGCTTCCCCCAGTTCGTGAGGGTATCGTCATTGTCCGGCAGCAGGCCCCACAGGAAGGGACGGACGGCCTTGTCGTCGTGCTCCGACACCGACAACGGCATCGAGACCGACAGCGGGACCGCCGCGGGAGCCTGCCGGTAGGCATCGCCATAAGCAAAATGGAACCTGCCGCGACCGTCCTGAAACACATGGCCGATCTCCGCGCCGTCGATGAGCACAACAAGGGTCTTCGTCATCGCCGCCTCCGCGACGACTTCGGCGAGACGGACGGCTTCACGGCGGAGGCAGCCTCAAGGCCGGTATCGGCAATGGCGTCGATGTCGATCACGTTGGTCGGTGCCTCGACCAGATCCGTGCTGCTGACCTTCTCGTCGATCTGCGCGGCAAGCGTGATACCAAGCTCGGCCAGGGTTCTGAGCACGAGATCGAGACGCGCCGTCGGTTTGCCGCCTTCGAACTCGTTGATCCACAGCCGTGAGACGCCGAGGCGCCTGGCTAGGTCCTCCTGGCTCATGGCGCGGGCCTTGCGCTGAGCCTTGACTATCAGGCCGATGTCGCTCGGGCGCCTTATGAACACGGGATATCCTTGTAAGCGATCGCTTCCATACAGAGATTGTATGCGAGCGCTTGCAAATAGTCAATGAAAGTCTTCGCTTACATTTTATACAAGAAAGCGATCGCTTACACGGACGCTCCTAGCCTGACCGCCAGGGAGGCGAGCCACCCGATTTCAGTGCAATATTTCTACTCTCAACGTTCATGCATTATCAGTCGGCGGCTATGCTGCGGCTTTCATCCCATGTCTTTGCCCGCGAGACGAAGCCGTGCCGTCCAAATCCGACCTCCCCTCGTTCGAAAGCTACTTCCGGCCCACCGTTGAGTGCGTGAAGGCC
>JAEZCS010000233.1 GCA_023433445.1 Pseudomonadota bacterium
CAGCTTTCTGGACTTGCTTGCTCCACGGTCGCATCGGCGATGACATAGGCGCGGCCATCGCCACCGATCCCCGCCACCACGATGCCGCAAGCATCGCCATGAGCCGAGGCTGGAGGATCGACCCCGATCACTACCCGCGACAGCAGCGCCCCTCCAGCGCCGTCGCCCGGCACATGCGCCACCCGGCACCGCTCCACCAATGCGCGGCTCCACAGCGCGCCTTCCACTTCCTCGATCAGCTCGCCGTCCAGTTCCTGCCGCCCGAGCCGCGTCGCGCCATAGCTCTGCTCCATCGCCGCCACGAATCCCTCAGCCAGGTTGACCGCATTGTCCGCCGTCCGCCCGCGCGTCACCGCGACATCAGCGCCGTCGCGCGCTACCAGTCCAGGCACCAGCGCCACCGGTCGCGGCGTCGTCGTCGCCATCACTTGTGGAGCGCGCCCCAGCCGCATCCCCATCATCATATTGTCCCACGCCGCTTGCGCATGCGGCCATTTCGCGATCTCGTCGGCCCAACCATGGCTGAACTGCGGCCCTCGCAGGGATTCCGGGTCCGCCGCACCGAACAGCAGCGCCATCGCCCCATTGGGCCATACCAGCCGCCGCAGCGCGGGCGAAAAGACCGGCCGGTTCCACCATGGCGCGATCGACAGCAGCCCCGAAGGCCCCTCCACCATCACGCTGCGCGCCTCGCCCAAAGTGGCACCCACCAGCGCGATCCGCGCCGCGCCATCATGCTCCGCGATCCGCCGCACCCATTCCGCGCCCGCGCGCGTCTTTCCGAACCCTCGGCCAGCCATCATCAGCCAGATGCGCCAGCTACCCTCAGGCGCCAGCTGCTCGGGCCGGGCCAGCCATTCCCAATCATGTTCCAACGCCTGCGCCGCCGCGCCATTCAGCCCCGCCGGCACCCGCTCGCGTGCCGCATCGGGCAGGGCCGCCAACTTCTCGAAATCCGACATGCTAGTCATAGGTCCCCAAGCTCCCCGATCAGCTCCCTTCGCCTTATTTCTGCCTTTTTTTGACCTGCTCCCCTTCGCGAGCGCCGTTACGCCGCTATATGCAGGCCATGATATCGATCCGTCCCGCCCGCGCCGCCGATGGCGCTCGCCTGCTCGACATCTGGCGCTGCGCCGTCGACGCAACCCATGATTTTCTCGATTCCACCGATCGTCAGGCGATTGATGCGGAAGTATCCGGCTTCCTGCCGCACGCCCCCGCATGGCTCGCCACCGATGCCGATGACCGCGCCGTCGGCTTCATGCTGATAGGCGGCACGCATATGGACGCCCTCTTCATCGACCCGGCCTGGCACGGCAAAGGCGTCGGCCGCGCGCTCGTCGATCACGGCCTTTCTCTGCACCCCGTTTTGACGACCGACGTCAACGAACAGAATGAAGGCGCTGTAATCTTCTACGAACGCATGGGCTTCGCCCGAACCGGCCGTTCGGATCGGGATGGCCAGGGCAGGCCTTACCCTCTCCTTCACTTGCGGCACGCTCCCGAAGCGGCGCGGTAAGCAACCGCGCCACCTCAACATGTCCCCCTTCCCGCAGGCGTTCAAACGAGGCACGTGACTCGTTTGAAGGGCTAGGGGTGGGCACGAGCGAAGCGAGTTCCAACGCAGCCATTCGCAACCGAGGCAAGCGTCGTAGGCCACCCCCGGCCCTTCCCCAGTCAGGAGCGGAGCCCCCTCACCCACACCTCTCCCGCACCCTCTCCAGCGCCGCCCGCAACCGCTCGACCGCATCCGCCCCATCGGGCCTCTCCACAGTCTCCGACGCCAGCTTCTCTCCCACCTCGCGCCGGTGCTGCACCAGCAGGCGCACGCCGACCGCATTGGGATGCCCGCGCTTCACCTTCCGGCTCTTCACCATCCCCTCGCCGTCCAGCACGACCTCCTCCTCTTCCGTGCCGAACAGCGCCTGCCGCAGCAGCAGCGCCTCCAATTCGCCATAACCGACGCTCAACGCCTGCGCCCATTCCCGTGCAAAGCCAGGATCGCGCCGCTTCTGATAATAGGCGCTCGACAGGTTCTTCCCCGCCACCCGCGCCGCTTCGCTCACGTTGCAGGTCGCCGCCAGCGTCTCCATGAAAATCTTCCGCCGCTCGGCCGTCCAGCCATCCTTGCGCACTGCGCGCAGTTGGGCGCCACTCCCCGCCGCGCCACGCTGGCTCCGCTGCACCGTCAGCACCCTGTCCGGCGCGTCGCTGGCCTTGCCGGAAAAGCGCCGCACCACCTTTGCGCCATTCTCATCCGCCATGTCTTCGCCCCCCGCCTTTTCCAAAACGGAAAAGGGCCGGTTCCTTTCGGACCAGCCCTTGCCGCGTCACCGTCCCGGCGACTCACAATTCCCAATATCGATATCTCTGCCAGAGGAGCGTCACGATGTCAAGACAAATGTTCCATATAGGTTCGTTATGCAGCCCTCATCGCGTCGATGCCCCTCGCTTCCCTCGCCAACGCCGCAGCAAAGCTCGGTCGCGCGCTCATCTGCTGCAGCCACTGCTCCAGCCGAGGCCAACGCCCGTCCTTAAGGACCGAACTGCAATAGCCGATATTGATCAGCGGGCACGCCACCGCGATGTCGGCCAGGGTAAAGCGGTCTTCCACCAGGAACCCACTGTCCGGCAGGACATTCTCGATATAATCACAAATCTTTGGAAGCTGCTCCGCTTCCGCACGGTCGGCCGTCGCCAGATCCTGCGGCATGCCAAGCAGCGGGGCGACCATGCGGTTAAAGAAGATCGCGGCGCCCGCTGCCTGCACGATGGTATCGCCAAACTCTTCATACCAGATGGTGCGCGCCCGCGCCTTCGGCTCCGCCGGGATCAGCACGGGCTCCGGCTGCACGGCATCCATATAGGTTATGATCGCGCTGCTGTCGCTGATCAGGAAATCACCATCCTGGAACGCGGGGATCTTCCCGAATGGCGACGCTTGGGTGAAAATCTCGCCGCCCTGGCCAAAGCCGCCCGGCTTCACTTCGACCGGCAGCCCCTTTTCCTCTGCGAAGATAATGACCTTGCGAACAAAGGGCGAAGGCCGCGCGCCATAGATGATCATGATGTCCTCCCTGATGATGGACGGAAGATGTCATACCAGTATCGAAACGCAACTTAAATTTCACATGCCCGCGCCGCCGCTGTCGGCAGGTGCGGTGCTATAATCGATCCTGATGCGCACCCAGCTGCCCACCATCACCTTCCCGTTGACGCGAGGCGGTCGCACCAGGAACTGCCACGCCGCCAGCCGCACAGCACGGGCAAATCCCGACCCCTGCGGCGATTCGCCCAGCGCCTGGCAATTCTCGACCCGGAAATTCTCGACGGTCTTGCACGCCACCAGCCCCCATCCACCCGCAGGCGCATTGGGCGGCATGTAACCGCCGAGTTCAGCAGGCGTTGGCCGTCGATACCATTCCGCTTCGAACAGCTGGACGCCGCCCGGCCCTTCCCCCGGCCCGGCCGCGACGCGGCTGTTCCCCTGGCCGGTGCTGCCTTCGCTCTGGCCCTCATCCTTTTTCGGCATCTTGCCGATGTCCGCCGCCGCCATCTGCGCGCTGTCCAATTGAATGAACGGCATCTTGGATTGCGGCAGGGTCACGATCGGCTTTTCAATCGGCGTCTCGACGGGTTTCTCGACCGGCTTGCGCGGCTCGTCCCGCTCCACCTTCTTCTTTTCCGGCGCCGCCGCTTCTTCCTTTTTCTTCTTTTCGGCCCGCTCCGGGCTCTTCTCCGCATCAGGTTCGCGCGAAGGGGCCATCTCGAACGTCACCGGATTGCGCGGATCGACTTTCACGGGGTCAAGCGCGGGCGACAATGTCAGAAGCGCCAGCAGCAGCAGGGCATTGAGCCCCAGCGCAAAGATCAAACCCCCGCCGCGCTCGCGCAGTTTCGGCCATGATGGGTTGGAAATCGTCACGAAAAACCGGCCGGCTGCTGATGCGGAGAAAGGGTTGATGCCCAGCCGCCGACACCGCGTCAACGTCTTCACGATGTTGCGACTCCGTAATGGGATGAAAGCGCTGGCAGTCCCCTGCAATCTCCGCTAGGCCCGCCTCCGATGCTCACCAAGCTCTATCAATGGACGCTGGCCAAAGCCGCCCACGCCCATGCCGAACGCTGGCTCTTCGTCATATCCTTTATGGAATCCAGCTTCTTCCCCATTCCCCCGCACCCGCTGCTTGGCCTCATGTGCCTCGCGCGGCCCGAACGGGCGATCCGCTTCGGCATCATCTGCACCCTCGCCTCTGTGCTCGGCGGCCTGCTGGGCTACGCGATCGGCTATTTCCTCTATGAAACAGTCGGACAGCAGATCCTGCACGCGCTTGGCCTTGCGGAAAAATTCCCGGTCGCCGCCTGCTATCTGCGCGAATTTGGCGCGGAAATCATTCTGGTGAAGGGCGCGACGCCCATCCCGTTCAAGCTCATCACCATCACCGCAGGCTTTATCGGCCTTTCGCTCTTCACCTTCATCTGGGCCAGCATTCTGTCCCGCGCTTTCCAGTTCATGCTGGTGGGCTTCCTCTTCTGGAAATTCGGCCGCCCGATAAAGGCATTCATCGAAAAATATCTCGGCCTGCTCTCCGCTGCCTTCCTCGTCCTTGTGGTCGGCGGTTTCATCGCGGCTTCGATGCTGTCGGGCGGCGGGGACAAGAGCGACAAGTGCAGCCAGGCCAGCATGGCCACGATCCGCTGATCGTCACTCGATGATGCATCTGCCCGCCCGCTTTCCAAGGCTCACCGCCCTGCTCGCCGGATTTGTCGCGGCGACCGGATTTGAACCGCTCAAGCTCTGGCCCGTCGCCCTCGCCTGTTTCGCGCTTCTCCTATGGCTGATCGAAAGCGCCCCCACCCGCCGCGCCGCCTTCACGCGCGGCTGGCTGTTCGGGCTCGGCCATTTCACCCTCGGCCTCAACTGGATCGCCCACGCCTTCACCTTCCAGGACGCGATGCCGCACTGGTTCGGCTATGGCGCGGTGGTCCTCCTGTCCGTCTACCTGGCCGTATATCCGGGCTTCGCAACGCTAGGGGCGTGGTGGCTCTCCTCCCTTCTCCCCTCCCGTAGACGGGAGGGGCAGGGGGTGGGCCGCGAGCGAAGCGAACACAGCGCCAGCCTCATCCTCCTCTTCGCTGCCACCTGGCTCGTCAGCGAATATCTCCGCGCCCTCATATTCACCGGCTTCGCCTGGAACCCCCTCGGCGTCACCCTGCTCCCGACCGGCATCACGATAGCTGCGACCCTGATCGGCACCTATGGCGTCAGCGCCCTGGCCATCCTCGCCGCCGGAGCCATCTTCCTCGCCGCAAAGCGCCAGTTCCTGCCGGCAGCAGCTATCGCCGCCCCGCTTCTCGCCTGCGCGATCTGGGGTCTCCTCGCATCAGCGCCCCCCATCCCCGCAGGCGCTCCGCTGGTCCGCGTCGTTCAGCCCAACATTGGCCAGGACGAAAAATATTCGCCCGAACTGGAAGAAGCCCACTTCCGCACGCTCGCCAGCCTCTCTGGCCAGCCACGCCCCGCGCCACGCCTGATCTTCTGGCCCGAAGCCGCCATCCCCGCCTATCTCGACATGGAACCGCAATGGCGCGCGCGTCTTGCCAGCCTTCTTGGCCCCGGCGACCTGCTGATGACCGGCGCGACCAAGGTCTATTTCAGGCCGGTTGAGCAAGACGGTGTCACAACCGAGGCCTTGGCCGGAGCGAAAAACAGCGTCTTCATCGTCTCTCCGCAGGCGCAGCTGCTCGACCGCTATGACAAGGCGCATCTCGTACCCTATGGCGAATATCTGCCGATGCGCGCGCTGCTCCAGCCGATCGGGCTGTCCCGCCTTGTTCCCGGCGAGGCTGACTTCTGGCCCGGCCCCGGCCCGCAGAGCCTGCCCCTGCCCCCCACCCTTGGCCGTCCTCAGCTCAGCATGGGCGTTCAGATTTGCTATGAGATCATCTTCTCCGGCCAGGTAATCGACGCGAAGAACCGGCCCGCCTTCCTCTTCAACCCCTCCAACGACGCCTGGTTCGGCAGCTGGGGCCCGGTCCAGCACCTGGCGCAAGCCCGTCTTCGCGCGATTGAGGAAGGCATCCCGATCATCCGCTCCACGCCGACTGGAGTCTCCGCGATCGTCGACGCGCGCGGCCATGTCGTGCGCGCGCTCGGCCTCTACCGTGCGGGATATCTGGAAGGTGCTCTTCCTCCCGCGCTGCGCCCGACGCTGTTTGCGCATCTGGGCAATTGGGCGCCCATCCTCTTCATGGCGCTGTTGGCCGGACTGGCCATTGCCATCCGCAGGGCGAGGGGTTAATAGGGCACATAAACTTTTCTTTATGTCGCCTTTCACGCCAGCTGGCTTACGGGAGTCTCATGCGCAGCAACTATCTCTTCACCTCGGAATCCGTGTCCGAAGGCCATCCCGACAAGGTCGCGGACCAGATTTCCGACGCCATCGTCGACCTGTTCCTGTCCAAGGACCCCGAAGCCCGCATCGCCTGCGAAACGCTGACCACCACGCAGCTGGTCGTGCTGGCTGGCGAGATCCGCTGCAAGGGCGTCTATGAAAATGGCGAATGGGCACCGGGCGCGCAGGAAGAGATTGAGCGCACCGTTCGCGAAACCGTAAAGCGCATCGGCTACGAGCAGGACGGCTTCCACTGGGAAACGCTGCGCTTCGAAAACAACCTCCATGCCCAGTCCGCGCACATCGCGCAGGGCGTGGACGCCGCCGGCAACAAGGATGAAGGCGCGGGCGACCAGGGCATCATGTTCGGCTTCGCCTGCGACGAAACGCCGGATCTCATGCCCGCGACGCTGGACTACAGCCACAAGATCCTGGCGAAGATGGCGCATGACCGCCACTCCGGCCGCGCGCCCTTCCTTGAGCCAGATGCCAAGAGCCAGGTCACGCTGCGCTTTGAAAATGGCAAGCCCGCCGCTGCCACCGCCATCGTCGTCTCGACCCAGCATGCCAAGGGCTATGACGAAGGCGCCAAGGAAGCGGAACTGAAGGAATATGTGAAGGGCGTCATCGCCGAAGTCCTGCCCGGCGAGCTGCTCTCCGACGAAACCGTCTATCACATCAACCCCACCGGCAGCTTCGAAATCGGCGGCCCGGATGGCGATGCAGGCCTCACC
>JAEZCS010000094.1 GCA_023433445.1 Pseudomonadota bacterium
CTCCGTCCCTCAAGCAACCAACCCGGGCGGTCTCAGCCGAAACTGGCCTAGCAGTCAAAGCTGCGCGCCGCCCCTATTCGGTCTTGCTCCCGGTGGGGTTTACCGTGCCGCCTTCCGTTGCCGGAGACGCGGTGCGCTCTTACCGCACCCTTTCAATTTCGCTGGGCCTAAGCCGTAGCGACCTGCTTTCTGTTGCACTGTCCCTTGGATCACTCCAGCCGGCCGTTAGCCGGCACCGTCATTTCGTGGAGCCCGGACTTTCCTCGCCGTGGAAGTTACCCGCCACGCCGCGGCCGCCTGGCCCTCTGGCAGGGCGCGCTATACACGGCCCGCCGCCGTTCGTCATCCCTGCTTATTTATCGCCCCTTGGCTTTGGCAGCAGCAAGGCGAGCAGGATCGCGCGGCACTCACCATCGATCACTCCGTCGATCAGTTCGGGGCGAAAGCGGCGCTGGAAAGCGACGACCGCCGCTTGAGGCTCGGCAATGTCATAGCCAAAGCGTTCCAGTGCCAACAAGAAGGCACTGTCGGACCAGAGCGGGTCCATGAGGTGGCGCGTCGGCCGAGGCAGCGCGAGCCGCAGCCGGGCCAGTTGCCCCCATGGGAAAAGCTCGCCTGGATCCTGCTTGCGTCCGGGCGCGACGTCGCTGTGGCCGACGATATTGCCGCGCGTGATGCCATGCCGCGTGACTATATCGTGCATCAGGGGGACCAGCGCTTCGACCTGCGTTTGCGGGAATGGGCGATAGCCCCATTCATGGCCCGGATTGACGATCTCTATCCCGATGCTTGCCGAATTGACGTCATCCGTGCCGCGCCAGTGCGACCGGCCGGCATGCCAGGCCCGCTTGCTTTCATCGACCATGCGGACGATCTGGCCCTCTTCGGTCACGACATAATGGGCCGATACCTTGGATTCCGGGCTCGATAGCCAGTTGATCGCGCTCTGGGCGTCGGCCATGCCCGTATAGTGCAGCACCAGCATCGATATGGGCAGCTTGCGGTCGTCGAAATTGGGCGACGGGGTCTCGATCATCGGAATGTCGCTCATCGGAAAACCGTAACCACCACCTGTCCTGGCCGCACCCAACAGGATGCGCAGCGTCCGCCAACCATGGCGGAGAGAAGACGGCCGATCAAGCGCAAGCGCTCGGGCTAGATGCTGAACCTGCAGACTCGATGGGTCAGGCTGCCGGTTCAAACCGCGCGGCGGACGCCCTCGCTGCCGCCAAGCGCAGTTTCCGCGCGCCGGCCGTAGCCACCGCGAAATTCCGGGTGCGGGGTGAAATCATCGCTGTGACCAATGACGGTTTCGCCCGCCCCCAGCAGCAGGACAGACCGGTCATGGCTATGACGGGTCATCAGCCGGAAGACCTCCTGCCGACGCTCCGGCGTGAAATACAGCAGCACGTTGCGGCAGAGCAGCAGGTCATATTCGCCCGAGGGCGCCTTCGGATCAAAAAGATTATCCGTGCGGAAATCGATCATCCGGCGCAGTTCAGGGCTAGCGCGCCAGTTGTCGCCAACAGGCTCGAACCATTTGATCAGGTCGCCCACGCCAAGCCCACGCTGAACGTCCATCTGCGAGAAAGTGCCGCTGCGCGCCTGGTCTATGGCGGCCGTGGAAATGTCGGTCGCCAATATCTCTATCCGCCACCCGCGCCAGCGCGCCACGTCGTTGCGAAGCTGAATCGCCAGCGAATAGACTTCCTGGCCCGTGGAGCAGCCCGCGCTCCATATCCGCAGCACCCGGTCCCGCCGGTCGGCGAAGGACGGCAGGATGTGTCGGTTGATCAAATCGAAGATCTGAAGGTCTCGAAAAAAGCTGCTTTCATTGTTGAGCAGCGCGTTAACCACTTCCTCTTCCAGCCGGGGATCGCGGTTGCCCAACAGCTGTGCGGCCAATTCATCCATGTCGGCCAAGCCATTGGCCCTCATCACGGGTTTCAACGCGGTTTCCATGCGCCAGGCGCGGCTTTCCGACAGGATCTGACCCGTGCGTGCCTCCAGCAGACCGGAAAAGATGCGCGCGGCCCCGCGCGAGGATGAATCAGTTGATAGGGTCAATGTGTCAAGCCTCTGCTCTTTCCGCGCCGCGCGACGAAATCCATAATGGCATAGGGATCGAGCAGGGCGCAGCTGAGCCCCGCTCCTGTTACCGATCCCGGCATTCCCCAAACTACGCTGCTTGCCTCATTCTGCGCCACGATCCAGCCGCCTGCCGCAACGATATCATGCCCACCGGCCGTGCCATCGCGGCCCATGCCAGTCAGCACGACGCCGGCGGCCCCGGGCCCGTAGGCCTCCGCCATGCTGCTGAACATCGGATCGACGCCGGGCAGATTGCCCGCAGCCGTACGGTCCGGATTGAGCGTGATCATCACCCGGCCATAGAGGCCACGGCGCACCTGCAAATTCGCGTCGCCAGGTGCGACATAGACAGTGTCGGGCTTCAATAATTCGCCTTGCTCACCGACCTTCACCGGCAGGCTGGTCATCCTGGCAAGCTGCTGGACGAAATAGGATGTGAAGCTGACAGGCAGGTGCTGCGTCAGCAGGATCGGCACGGCAAGCGGCGCGGTCATCCCGGCAAACAGCTGACCCAACGCATGGATACCGCCTGTCGACGCGCCAATTCCCAGACAGGCGAGAGGCGCGCTGGGCTTGCTGGCGGCAATGAGCACCGGCTGCGTTTCTGCAGGCTGCTGCGGATGTGTGCCGAACAAGCGCGACAGGCGGTCTATCAGCGCCTGGGGAAACTGCTCTCCGAAACTGCCGCTACCCGGTTTGGCGAAGATATCGCTCGCCCCCAGCGCCAGCGCCTCGATCGCGGCGCTGCTGCCTTCTTCGCAGTTGCCGGAAAGGATCACCACCTTGCCCCGAGGATTGGCGCGGAGGAAAGCTGGAAGGGCGGCCAACCCGCTCTGGCCCGGCAATTCGATGTCGAGCAGAATCAGGTCAACTTCATGCGCGGCCAGATAGCCAAGCGCATGCTCGGCGCTGTTGGTCTTGTGAACCACCGAAAAAGTGGGATCGCTGTCCAATATCCGCGTGATCATTGTCCGCACCACGACCGAATCATCGACAACCATGGCACGGACCTGCGGTCTGCTTTGGCTGGCCAGGATCGGCGTGACGGCGGACATGAAAGAACTTTCCGGCAGAGAGGTGGGTGTCGAGTAGATTGGCGGTCCGTTAAATGACGCCGACGATCGACAGCTTGCTTTCCAGGGTTTCACGGTCGAACGGCTTCATCACATATTCGTCGGCGCCCGCCTCCACGGCCGCCTTGATATGGCTGATGCCGTTTTCGGTAGTGCAGAAGATGATCTTGGGCCGCGCTGATACCTTGGCGGTAGACAAGGCCTGCAGGAACTCCATCCCGCTCATGACCGGCATGTTCCAGTCGAGAAGAACCACGTCGGGCGCGGCCGTTTCGCACTGGGTCAGCGCGTCTTGCCCATCGACGGCTTCGCTTACCGTCAGGTCGAGCGATTCAAGTATGTGTCTTGCCACTTTACGGATGACTTTGGAATCATCGACTACCAGACAGTTTTTCATCAAGCGTCCCTTAGGTTTTTCCTCGTAACGGAAGGATTAGCTGCCAAAGCCAAGTAATTGGTAAACAAGGAAACGGAAATTATGCGGCTTGCGCCAGCAATCCGGTTTCGATGAAGCTCGCCAGCGAAACCAGCAGGTGCGGATGGCCATCCTGCTCGACGATCGCGCGTGCATAAGGAGCCCATGCCCGATCGAGCTGCCCCCTGAGCGGCAGATCACCTTCCGGCACCTCGCAAATATCATGCACCGCATCCACCATCAGGCCGTAGCTGTGGCCACTGATGTCAGCGATGATCGCCAGTCCGCGCCGATCCGCTGGAGTGGGCACGCCCTGGATGAGCGCAGGCACGTCGATGATGGTGAGGACCCGGCTGCGCAGGGCGGATAGCCCCGCGACATGCCGCAGCATGCCGGGAACAGGCGAGATGTCGGCCAGCTTGACGACGGCCTCGACCTCATGCGCCGCAACGGCAACCCTTGTTCCGGCGAGCGTAGCAAGAAGGTAAAGCTGTTCCATAAATAGCCTCCTTAACGCCGCGTGCCGGTGATGGCCGCCATCAGGGCATCCTGGTCATAGCGGTAGATGCTGCCATCCTCTGGCCCCGTGGGCCTTGGCGAAGCGCGCAGTTGGACGACGCGGCATCCCAATATCTCGGCGGCTTGGGAGATATCGCCCCCCGAACAAAGAACGACATCGGCCGGATCGACAGCCTCATCCTGCGGCAGGCCCATAAGGACCTCATGCCCGGCTTGACGCAGCAGGGGCGCCAATATCTCGCGCGTCCAGCCATCCTCGCTGTCCGCCAGGACGCACCGTCCCCGACGACGCTCGATGATCGGCGTCCGCGGCAAGGCGGCGAACAGCGCGAATGGATTGAGCACTTCGAGATGTTCCCCCTCGACGACGGCAATACCGCTCAACGCGCCCTGCATGGCGACCATGTCCGGTACGGCTGGCATCTCCACGATGTCCAGGACAGCGGCGACGGGGTAACAGGCCTCCTGGCTGCCGTCGCGCAGACGCAGCGCTGACACATGATCCGTCGCGAAGCTGTGGGCTCCATTCGCCACCGGCACCAACCGCCCGTCGAGACGAACAAAGGCATGCGCGCCCGAACGGCCAAAGAGCGTGGCATCGACATCTTCCACCCGCTCTACCAGCGTCAATTTGATCAGCCGCCTTTCACCCGAAAGTTCCTCGAACCGCAGCGCTGACACCATCTCAACGCGCGCGTCTCCCTCTCCGCTGTCCTCCACCTCGTCGAGCGAGCGCTCGTCCACGATGTTCGGCAGGCGGGCGGCATTGGCCAGGCCGGCAGCATCGAGCAGCAGCATCGGCTTACCATTGTCGGGCAGCGTCATGCCCGCATACACACCGGTCGCCATGATCAGCGGAGAGGCGGGGCGGATGACCAGTTCCTCATGATTGTCTACGGCAGCGACCCCTAGGGCAAACGGCACGCCGGTGGCGGAACGCACCACCATGATGGCGCGCGGGCCCGGCTGAACGACCTTTTCCATGCCCAGCACGTCTTCCAGATCGATCATCGAATGGCGGACAGCGCGAATCGTGGCGATCTTTGCGC
>JAEZCS010000113.1 GCA_023433445.1 Pseudomonadota bacterium
CTTGTTCTTTTTCATGTTGTTGCAGCCCGTTGCGGGAGCGCTTTCCGACCGTATCGGACGGAAACCGCTTATGATCGGCTTTGGCATCCTCGGGCTGATATTCACCTATCCGATCTTCGCCACGCTCGCCGTGACGCGCAACCCGCTCGTCGCTGGCTTGCTGGTCATGGCTGGCCTGATCATCGTCACGGGCTACACCTCGATCAACGCAGTGGTGAAGGCAGAGCTTTTTCCCGCTCATATCCGAGCGCTTGGCGTAGCTCTGCCATATGCGCTGGCCAATACTGTGTTCGGCGGCACGGCCGAGTTCGTTGCGCTCTATTTCAAGCAGATCGGCATTGAGGAGGCATTCTACATTTATGTCACCGCGATGATCGCCATCTCACTCATCATCTACATCAGAATGCCCGACACCAAGCATAACAGCCGTATCCTTGAGGATTGAGCGATGCGGCGAACCAACATTTAACATAATATATATTATCGCATCAATGCTACAGGATAGGCACGCCCTCGTAAAATCGCTATCCTCTCGCTAATTCCTTCTCGAATTCAGGAAAATCATGTCATCCCAAAGCAAAGCGAGCCCCGCCAACATCATGCCGCTCGCGAACGTCATGGCACAACTCCGCGATCCCGAAACAGGTTGTCCTTGGGATATTGAGCAAGACTTCTCCAGCATCGCACCCTACACCATTGAAGAAGCCTACGAAGTCGCCGACGCAATTGAACGCAATGACATGTCCGCTCTCTGCGACGAGCTCGGCGACCTTCTGCTCCAAGTCGTCTTCCACAGTCGAATGGCCGAACAAGCGGGCCATTTCACGCTTCAGGACGTCATCGACGGCGTCACCGAAAAAATGATCCGGCGCCACCCCCACATCTTTGGCGAAGGCGCCGATCGGGAGCACGGCCATGCCCAATGGGAAGCAATCAAGGCCGCGGAACGCGCAGCGAAGGAGGTTGACGGCAGCGCCATCGCCGGAGTCGCGAAAGCGCTTCCTGCGCTCTTACGCGCCGAAAAGCTGCAAAAGCGCGCCGCCCAGACCGGCTTCGATTGGCCGGATACAAGCGGCGTCATCGCGAAGATCGAGGAAGAACTGCAGGAGGTCCACGACGCTCGCTCACCGCAGGAGCATCATGAGGAAGTCGGCGATCTCCTGTTCGCAGTCGTGAACCTCGCGCGGCACTTGAAGGTCGATGCCGAGGCGGCTTTGCGCGATGCCAATGCGAAGTTCGAAACCCGCTTCCGTACCATGGAGAAATCGGCCGGCGATCGCTTTCAAGGGCTCAATCTAGAAGCGAAGGAAGCCCTGTGGCAGCAAGCCAAACGAGAATTGGCCAACCAATAGGCCGCGAGACTAAGCAGTTGATCGTTTCATGAAGCGGGCTAGCGCAGACTCCGACAATCTCACCCTCACGATGACATCGCCGTCGACAGTTTCGCTCTCGATCACCTCGCCATGCTCGTGCAGCCAGGCGATAGCAGCACCATCGGCCACGGGGACGCGAAGCTGATGGACGCTCGCTCCGGCAGTCAGTTGACCACTGATGCGCCGCTGCAGATCATCGACGCCTTCCCCAGTCAATGCGGACAGGATCACGACGTCGTCGCGCCTGGCTGCGATTTCCCGCAGTTGAGCGGCCGCGTCTTCATCCAGTAGGTCGAGCTTGTTCCAGGCTTCGATGATCGGCGGGGCATCCTCCCCTCCCTCGCCTTCGACGGCGTTCTCGCCCGCAACCCCAAGCTCACTCAACACATCGAGAACATCGTCGCGCTGAGCCTCGCTATCGGGATGCGCAATGTCGCGAACATGTATGATCAAATCGGCAGACAGCACCTCCTCCAGCGTAGCGCGGAATGCGGCGATCAGCTGGGTGGGAAGGTCGGAGACAAAACCCACGGTGTCCGAAAGGATTGCCTTGTCCAAGCCCGGCAAGGCGATCTGACGCATCGTAGGATCGAGGGTCGCAAAAAGCAGATCTTCCGCCATGACATCTGCGCCGGTCATGCGGTTGAAAAGCGTGGACTTGCCCGCATTGGTGTAGCCGACAAGCGCGATAACCGGCCAAGGCGCACGTTGCCGCCTGGCGCGATGGAGGCTGCGCGTCCGCGTCACCTGGTCAAGTTCCCGCCGGATCTTCGCCATCCGATCGCGGATCATCCGCCGGTCGGCTTCAATCTGCGTTTCACCCGGGCCGCCCAGGAAGCCGAAGCCGCCACGCTGCCGTTCAAGGTGCGTCCAGCTTCGTACAAGCCGGCCTGCCTGATAATCGAGATGGGCAAGCTCCACCTGAAGCCGCCCTTCATTCGTCGCGGCGCGCTCGCCGAAGATTTCCAGGATCAGGCCGGTACGATCGATGACCTTGGCCTCGGTCGCCTTCTCCAGGTTGCTCTGCTGCACGGGGCTCAAGGCATTATCGACGATGACCAGCTCGGCCTCTTCTGCCCGCGCCAAGGTCGCGATTTGCTCAACCTGACCGCTGCCGAACAGCGTCGCTGGCTTGCGATCACGAACACGAAACGCCTGGGCCGCGCGCACATCGATACCGATCGCGAGCGCAAGCCCCCTCGCTTCTTCAAGCCGGGCATCGCTGTCGCGTCGCTCTATCCCATGCGTTTCGGCGCGCACGACAACGGCCCGCGCGCCGCGCGATACTTCATCCGCCGTATCTCGGTTGAAAACCGCCATGAGTGCCTAACGCATCAGGCGCCGGCCCGCTTCATGCGAAGCTGCGCCGTACGAACATAGATTGATCAATCGTCGCTCTCGCCTTCGCCGCTCAGGTCGAGGGCGTGGAGAGGCTGAACCGTTGAAATCGCGTGCTTGTAGACAAGCTGGACCATGCCGTCGCGTTCCAGCAGCATGCAGAACAGGTCAAACGCGGCGATCTCGCCTTGAAGCATGACGCCGTTTACCAGGAACATCGTCACCGGGCTGCCGGACTTCCGTACAGCGCTCAGGAAAATTTCCTGCAACAGCTTGGGTTTGGAATTGCCGTCGCTTGCCTTGCGGAGGTCGGTCAGGTCCATCGACTGCGCTGGCATGACGGTCGAGATGGCATGTTTGTAGACAAGCTGGGATTGCCCATCGCGCCGCAGCAGTACCGAGAAGTTGTCAAACCAGGTGATAATGCCCTGCAGCTTCACGCCCTTCACCAGGAACATGGTCACCGGAGTTTTGCTCTTGCGCAGGTTGTTCAGGAAGATGTCCTGAAGATTATTGAGTTTTTCTGCCATGGTCTTCGCCTTGTTGGCGGGACGTTACCCGCTCTCGCACCCCTGGGCAGGGTGTCTTGCCTGCCCCCGCGCACCGGGAGCAATGCAGACGCTACCGCAATTGCGAAGGGGCGTCCATGCCTCTGATGAGCAAGCGCTGGCCCTCCTGTTTCAATTATCTTTTCCGTCAGTGATGCCGAGCAGCTTCAACTTGCGATGCAATGCCGACCGCTCCATGCCGATGAACGTCGCCGTCCGGGATATGTTGCCTGAAAAGCGCCTGATCTGAATGCGCAGATATTCCCGTTCGAAACTTTCCCGCGCTTCCCGTAGGGGTGCGCCCATGATGGCCGACTGCCCCATGCCCTCGCTTGCGCCATTGCTCGTCAGTTCGCTCGGTAGCATGTCGAGCTCGATGCGGCCGATCCGCTCGCCCGGCGCAAGGATGATGGTCCGTTCGATGACATTGCGCAGCTGACGGACATTGCCTGGCCATTCATTCGCCTGGAGGGCGGCCATGGCGTCACTGGCGATTTCGGGCGAAGGCACTCGCCGTTCGGCCGCGAAGCGCGCGAGATAATGTTCCACCAGCGGCGGGATGTCATCCCGGCGTTCTGATAGCGGAGGTATGACCAGCGGCACGACGTTGAGACGATAAAACAGATCTTCCCGGAACCGCCGCTCTTCGATCTCCGTTGCCAATTCCCGCGCGGTTGAAGAAATCACGCGAACATCGACCTTCACCTGACGTTGCCCGCCGACCCGCGTAAAGCTCTGGTCGGTGAGAACGCGCAAAATCTTGCCCTGTGTCGTCAGGGGCATGTCCGCGATCTCGTCGAGGTATAGCGTGCCGCCATGCGCCTGCTCAAGATAACCGGGACGCACAAGGCCGCTCGGGTCCTCGACGCCGAACAGCTCTTCTTCTACCCTATCCGGGTCCATCCGCGCCGCCGCGACGACGATGAACGGAGCGTCGGCCCTTCCGCTCCAGCTATGAAGCATCCGGGCGGCGACTTCCTTGCCCACCCCAGCGGGCCCGGAAATAAGCACCCGGCTGCCTGTACCGGCCACCCTCTTTATCGTCGCTCGGACAGCATTGATCGCAGCCGATGTCCCGGTCAGCTCATCATCCTGCCCGAAGCGAGCGCGCAGGACCTGATTTTCACGGCGCAGTCGTTCCGTTTCCGTTGCCCGCGCCACCAGATGCAGCAGCCGATCGGCTTCAAACGGCTTCTCGATAAAGTCCGCGGCGCCCTTCCTGATCGCCGCAACAGCAGTGTCGATATTCCCATGGCCGGAAATCATGAGCACTGGGATGGTTGCGTCCCGCCGCTTGATCTCGTCGAGCAACTCGAGGCCATCCAGCGTTGACCCCTGAAGCCATACGTCCAGCAGGACGAGCGAGGGCCGTCGGGCGTCCAGCGCCTCTATCGCGCTGTCGCTATTGGCTGCCGTGCGAGTGGTGAAGCCTTCGTCCTCGAGCACACCCGCAACCAGGTCGCGGATGTCCTCTTCATCATCGACTACCAGAATATCAAGCGCCATTGGCTGTCACTTTTCCCTTGGGCATCGCAATGACTTGCCCTTCTTCCAATTTTTCAAGAGCGGTGATGGGGAAGCGCAGGGCTACGTTCGTCCCTCCTCCTTCCGCATCATCCAGGCGGATTTCGCCCATATGTTCTTCGACAATCTTCTTCACGATCGCGAGCCCCAGTCCTGTCCCTTTGGTCCGGGTCGTCATGTAAGGTTCCAGCACCCTCTCCCGCTCCGGCGGAAGCCCGATCCCGTCATCCTTCACTTCGATCAACAAATTGCCTTCTTCCTGTCTCACCGCCATGCGCACATGGCCGCGCACTCCGCCATCGATGGGTTCGGGCTTGGGCTCGATCGCCTCTACGGCGTTCTTCACGATATTGGTCAGAGCCTGACCCAGCTGCCGCCGGTCGCAGACGAGGTCCATATCATGCGGCTCACCGCGAAATTCAAACTTTATGTCGGGGTGGGCAACTTCGTGCAGGAACAGCGCATGTCGAGCAATATCCGCGACAGCCTCCCGCCGGAAAACCGGCTTCGGCATGCGCGCGAAGGAGGAGAATTCATCGACAATGCGCCGCAGATCGCCCACTTGCCGAACGATCGTGCCCGTGAGCCGCGTAAAGGTTGCCTTGTCGCTGGTCACTTCTTCGGCATAGCGTCGCTGCAGGCGCTCGGCAGCCAACTGAATGGGCGTCAGCGGGTTCTTGATCTCATGAGCGATCCGTCTCGCCACATCTGACCAAGCTGCGCGCCGTTGGTCGGATAGCTGCTGAGTGATGTCGTCGAAGGTCAGGATGTGACGCGAGGCGTCTTGCGAAACCTTGACGGCCAAAGTTCGCACCTCGCCATGCGCACGAGTCTGAACGATACCCGCCCCTTCTTCCGAAGCGATGAGCGCAGCCAGCTCCGGCGATACAGCAGTTAACGGCTGCCCGACAGGATCATCGCCGTCCTTTACGAGGATAGCCGCAGCAGAGCTGTTGAGAAGCAGGATGATGCCCTCATGATCGACCGAAAGAACACCAGCAGATACCCCGGACAGGATAGCCTCGATAAATGCGCGTCGTTCGTCCAATTGACTGTTGGCAGCGACCAGCGCGCCGGTTTGCGCTTCGAGCCGCTGGGTCATGCGGTTGAAGGCTGATGCCAGGGTGCCGATTTCATCACGCGACTGCGGACTGGTGACGCGAGCCGACAAGTCGCCCGCCGTCACCCGCCTTGCCGCAGTCACCAGTTCGTTCACTGGGCGGACCATCCAGTCCGCAACGGCCAGGGCGATATAGACGGCGATTCCCACCAGCAACAGCGATCCGACGAACAGCGCCACATTGAAACGCAACTGGAGAGCGCGTGATTGGGCCGCGAAGATGTCATAGTCGGACAAGACTTTCTGCGCGCGTTCGACATTGCTGAAAGCCGTCGAACCGGAATCGCGCGTCGCGTACAGATAGATTTTCGCTCCCGGGTACAGCAGCGTAACCGCCTCGATCTGATTGGGCTTGGCGGCGACGACGACATTTTCTCCCGCTTCCAGGCGCTTGACCGCGTCAGATGAGAGCATTTCCGAAGCGGGCCTGCTGTCCGGATCCACCGTCGCCGCTGTGCGCGCAACGCCATCTTTGCCAACCTCGATAATGGCCGATCGATTGAGCTTCCGTGTGACGACCTGATAGATGTAACCCTCGGCAAATCGGGGGCTCGATACGTTGGATTGGGCCAGATAGTCGCGCAGGTCGCTGGCCATGGTGACGGTTTCGTCGCCCACCTCGCGCAGGTTCTGCTCATAATAGCCACGCGCCAGGTCGCTGGCGTTTTGCAGCATCCCGCGCGCGCTGTCCGAAAACCAGAATTGCACGCCATATTGGAACAGCAGCGAGGCGAAGATCACCACCAGCAGCATCGGCACACTGGCAACGATGGAGAAAATGGCCACCAGCCTGACGTGCAGCTGGCCGTCGCTGCCTATGGCGGATTGGGCGGCGCGACGCTTTGCCACGCGGCGGCCAAGCAGCACGAGCAGGGCGATGGCGGGGACCAGATTGCCCACCAGCAGCAATGCGACGATCGGCGGCGTGAGCAACGTGTAGGACTGCCCCTGCCCCGAAAGCAGAATGTAAGTGAGCCCTGCCGTGCCGACGAAGAGCAACAGCGTGATCGCCTCGACCAACGGAGCAAGGTGACGCCGAAGGAAGGGCGGAAAATATCTCTTCCATGCCCGACCTCGCGTGGAGAGAGTCACTGCACCTTCCATAGTTGCTTTCTTACAACAATGCCGTGCCGGTTCAAACACAGTAATTGTGCGCGAATGTCCCTCGACCGAACACTTCTCTCGTTTTGGCTCGTCCTAATCGGAGACGCGCAGTTGAAGCGGGTCGAGGCCATAGTCCGTCAACTTCTTCCGGAGCGTGTTGCGATTGATACCTAGCAGTCCGGCGGCCCGGATTTGGTTGCCGTCCACGCTCGCCAAGGTTTCCTGCAGCAGGATCGGTTCCACCACCGCCAGCATATCGTCATGCAGGTTCCGGTTAGGCTGGCCAATGCCGATGCCCAACTGCCGTTTCGCCCATTCACGTACCGCCAGTCCCAGTTGATCAGCAGGCGCAGTGTAATCAGAAGGCACCATGTCGAGCGGCAGGCTGTTACGCAGGACGTCTCCGGCGATCACATTTTCCCGGCTCAAAACCGCGAGCCTCTGCATAAGGTTCTGAAGTTCGCGCACATTTCCTGGCCAGTGATAGGCCATCAGCAACTGCGCGGCGTCGTCCGCCAGCGTCTTTCGTGGCAAACCTTCCTGTGCCGCCAGTTCAAGGAAATGCTTTGCCAGCAGGATGACATCTTCCCGCCTCTCCCGCAGGGCAGGAAGCGATATCGGCACGACGTTCAACCTATAATAGAGGTCCTGCCGAAACCGGTTTTCCTCGATCAGCTTGGGCAGGTCCTTGTTGGTCGCGGCGATGATGCGGACATTCACACGGACGGGCTTTGATCCGCCCACTGTGGTCACTTCGCCTGACTGCAATACCCGTAGCAGGCGTGTCTGGGCCTCCATCGGCATGTCACCGATTTCGTCGAGGAAAAGCGTGCCGCCCTGCGCCTGCTCGAACTTCCCCGCCGTCCGGACATTTGCTCCCGTGAACGCACCCTTTTCATAGCCGAACAACTCGGCCTCGATCAGCTCACGCGGAATAGCAGCCATGTTGATGGCGACGAACGGCTTGGTGCGGCGCTGGCCCAGGCCATGGATCGCTTCGGCGACCAGTTCCTTGCCCGTCCCGGATTCCCCCAACACCAGGATGCTGAGGTCATTGGACAATACGCGCGCGATCGTCCGGTAGACCTCCTGCATGGCCGGAGATCGGCCGACGAGCGGTAAACCGTCATGGGGCAAGCCGGCGTCTTCCTGCTTGCTTTCCTCGACCTTGTTCATACCGAGCGCGTCGCCAACTGCCCGCGACAACTCATTAAGGTCGAAGGGCTTCGGGAGATACTCAAACGCCCCCTTCTCCGTCGCCCTGATCGCGGTGTTCAACGTGTTCTGCGCCGATAATATGATGACGCTGAGGCCGGGTTTACGGTCCAGGATCTCCGCCACGCCCTCCAGTCCGTCACCATCGGGCAGCATGACGTCAGTGATGAGTACGTCGGGCGCGAAACTGTCGATAAGGGCGCTGCGCTCCTGAATGGACGACGCCGTCTTCACCTTATGCCCCTGACGCCGTAGCGCTTCGCCCACCACCACGCAGATGGCTGGATCATCATCGACGACCAGAATGGACCCAGTGCTGGTCATGCGGCGATCCCCATCGGAAGAAGAATCCGGAACGTTGACTCGCCCACATCCTGATCACGCGAATACTGGACGAAGCCGTTCATATCCCGGACCAGCTTGTCCACAAGCGCAAGGCCCAGGCCCTGCCCGTCACGCTTCCCTGTTATGAAGGGGTTGAAAAGGTGATCCAGAATATGTTCGGGCACCCCCGGCCCATTATCGATCACCAATATTTCTATAGGCAGTACCGCGCTCCCCTTCCCGTCACCAAGAACGACGGAAACGCCATGACGGAACGCGGTTTCCACGCGAATGCAGGGTTCCTCGACATGCTCTAATGCCTCTGCCGCATTCTTGAGGAGGTTGATCATCACCTGCACCAGCGCATCGTCGTTGATTACGGCAAATGGCAGCGATGGATCGTAACGCTTTATGATCTTGATATTTCTAGCAAAGCCGGCAGCCGCGATATTGGCTGCCTGATCGACCATCGGGTAAATGTTGCCGGGGCGGCATTCCAGCCTGCGGTCTGTGGTGAAATCCTGCATCCGGTCGATCAGAGCGGCGATGCGATCCACCTCATTGCAGATCAGCTGGGTTAACACGGTATCGCGCCCGCCATTGCCGGACTCCAGCAACTGCGCCGCGCCCCGGATGCCGGATAAGGGGTTCTTGATCTCATGGGCCAATATGGCCGCCGCGCCCATGGCAGATCGCGCG
>JAEZCS010000123.1 GCA_023433445.1 Pseudomonadota bacterium
CGCCTGTGCCAGGTCCTGGCGCGCAAGGAACACATGCTCGTAAAGAGCCATGGGTATTGCCTCATCTGTTGGCCGATCGCTGACGCCCACCCCATGTGGAACGCCCCTCCGGCTGTCGTCTCAAGCACTCATCCGCGCGGTCCCGAGTCACTCCGGGTCACGCGAAGCGGCGCCTATGGCGGAAATGCGCTGGCTTGGCAAGGAAGTCTTGTCAGTTGCGGTGCATCTCGGCCGTGCCAATGAAGTGCGCCCGAGTGGAAGGTCCGGCCTTTTCCAGCAAGGCAGCCACTTTGCTCTTCAGGCTGGACGACGGATGCGCGGTATCGTCATAGGCCATGCCCCAGGTGCCGAACTCGCGGTCGTCGATCTCCTGCTGGCGCAGCATCACCAAAGCGTGATGCCTGCCATCGCGGCCAATGCGCTGATAAATGCGTTCGACGCTGTCCCTTGGTCCTTCGAGGACCTGCAGGAAGCGCTTGCCATTGTACAGCAGAAGGCCAGTCACGTCCTCGCTGCTGTTTTTCTCCGCGGCAGTCTGCGCGATCGTTGCACACTGGGTGAATGAGACTTCCCCCGTTGCGCTGCTGATATACATGATCTGGTACAAGGACATGGTGCTTCCTGGTTAACTGGCGTCCAGCGAGCCTTCTACCTTCCAAGCCTTTATAGATTATGTTTGACACAGATCATGGAAAGCCCCGGAAGAGCGACGCTCTGCCGGGGCCGTCCGTTTCCAGAAGCGATACTGGCGCTTTAGCGGATCACGCTGCCAATCACCGCGCCTATGATCCCGCTGGTGATCGCGACCAGCACTGCATCATTGCCTGACCGTACCCACTGATAGCCGCGCGGCGGGGCATTCAGGCGATAGTCGCGATAATTGTTGATCACGCGATAATCGCGGGCATAGCGGCGGTCGAAGCGCTGACCCTTGCTCCAGCGACGATGGTCGTTGCTCCAGCCGCGATGGTCATTCTTCCGTACAACCACCTTCTGCTTGACGACGGTGCGGCCATGAGGCCCCTTTTGCACCACGCGGGCACCCTCGCGATAGGGCGCGGCCTGCGCCTGAGCGACTACCATCGGGCTAACGACCATCGTCGTTGCGGCCAGGCTCATCAGCAGTTTCTTGATCATCTCACTTGCTCCTTCACCTTAATCTGTTGCGCCTTTGCTTCGGCGTTGAAGACAGATTTAGGGCGGACTTGTCGCAAGCTTGTGCCGATGGGACGGTTCAACTGTCTGAAATTGTAACAGCCTCTATTCGTGCCGCAGGGCGTCGATGGGATTGAGCGCCGCAGCCCGCCGCGCCGGGAAATAGCCGAATACCACCCCGATCGCCGCGGAAAAGAGAAAGGCGATCATGTTCACCTTTACATCGAAGATGAAGGGCACCTGCATCAACGGCGCGATCGCCACCGATGCGATGAGGGCCAGGATCAGCCCGATCAACCCGCCCAGGCAAGACAGCACGATCGCCTCGACCAGAAACTGCATCAGTACCTCGCGCGCGACCGCGCCGATGGCGAGGCGGATGCCGATCTCGCGGGTGCGCTCCGTTACCGACACCAGCATGATGTTCATGATGCCGATCCCGCCCACCAGCAGGGAAATGGCCGCGACCGCCGCCACGATCTGCGTCAGGATGGTGGTGGTCCCGGTCAGCGTGTCGCTGATCTGCTTTGTATCGAAGACGTTGAAATTATCGGCGGCCCCCGGCTTCACCTTGCGCCGCTCGCGCATCAGCTCTTCCAGGCTCGACTGCACCGCTGAGGTGTCATAGGCATCGTCTACCGCGATCATGATCTGGCTTATGTCGCGATCGCCGGTGAAGCGGCGTTGGACGAATTTTATCGGCATGACGACGACATCATCCTGATCGCCAAAGCCGCCTTGGCCCCGCGTCGCGAGCGCGCCGATCACCTGACAGGAAACACCCTTGATACGCAGCCGCCTGCCGGTCGGATCGGCTCCTTGAAACAGGTTTGTGCGCACCGTATTGCCGATGATGCAGACGGCTTTTCCTGCTTCTTCCTCCTCCGGCATGAAGAGGCGTCCTGCGTCCGCCTTCCAGCTCTGCACCTCGAAATAGGCGGCGGTGGTGCCATAGACGGTGGTCGACCAGTTGCTGCCCTCATAAATGGCGGTCCCGCTTGATTGCACCAGTGGCGCGACGGCGCGCACGCCCGTCAGCTGGTTCTCGATGGCGGTGACATCCGCTGGTTTGAAGTCAGGCGGCCTTGGACCGCCGCCGCCCCGGCCAAAGCCTTGCCCCGGCCGCAGCTGCAACACATTGGCGCCCAGCGAACTGATCTGCTCGCGCACCGCCGCTGTGGCGCCGTTGCCCAGCGTCACCATGGTGACCACTGCGGCAACGCCGATGATGATGCCCAGCGTCGTCAGGAAGCTGCGCAGCTTGTGCCGGTTGATAGCCCGGAAAGCGAGGATGACCGTGGTGCCTAGCATGCCAACGCTCCCTCACCCGGCCGGAGAGAGCGTTGCGCAGGCTTGTCAGCTTGTTGCTTAGCCGAAGCTGGGTGAGGGGAAAGTGCGCGCCTCACGCCTGCACCCCCGCGTCGATTCGCTCCACCAGCCCATCCTTGAAATGCACCACCGTCCGCGCATAGGCGGCCATGTCGGGCTCATGCGTCACCATCAACACGGTGATGCCGCTATTCTTGTTGAGGTCGGTCAACAACTCCATGATCTCGATCGACCGCTCCGAATCCAGATTGCCCGTGGGTTCGTCGGCCAGCAACACGGCAGGCTGGGTCACGATTGCTCGGGCAATGGCGACACGCTGCTGCTGTCCGCCGGATAATTCAGCGGGCGTGTGATCCCACCACTCCTTTAGCCCCACCTTGTCGAGCGCCGCCATTCCCGCGTCGTAGCGGCTCTTCTTGTCCTCGCCCCGGTAGAGCAGGGGCAGTTCGACATTTTCCAGCGCGCTCGTCCGGGACAGGAGATTAAACCCCTGAAATACGAAGCCAAGATAGCGTCGGCGAAGCAGAGCCCTCTGGTCGCGATCCAGCGTTTCGACATGGCGTCCCATGAACAGAAACTCGCCGTCGCTTGGTACGTCGAGGCAACCCAGGATGTTCATCGTCGTCGATTTGCCCGACCCGGAAGGGCCCATGACTGCGACGAAATCCCCTTCCTCGATGTCAAGGTCTATGCGCTTCAGCGCCTGAAAGGCGGTTGCGCCCGAACCATAGACCTTGGTCACGCCGCGCAGGGAAATGATCGGACCAGCCACTACCTCAGGTCCCATTCTGCCGTGCGGTTCCGCGCGGTTCGCCGCCGCCGGAACGGCCCTGCCGCTGGCCGCCGCCGTTGGAATTGTCCTCGGGGGGCTGTTCCTGTCCTGCTGCCAGCTGGCCGGTGATAACGCGCATCCCTGGCTTCAATGCGCCGCCCGTGATTGCCGTGCGCGCGCCGTCGCTGGCCCCGACGGTCACCTGCAAGGGCTGGGGATTGCCGTCTTCTCCCACGACATAGACAGTCTGGCTGCTGCCGATGCCAAAGCTGACCTCCCGGTTGGCGCTACGGCGGAACCGGCGAGGACCTGGCACGATCTGGCTGGTGATGCCGCCGCCCTGACCAGCTCCCGTACTCGGCTTGAACCGCAATGCCGCGTTCGGAACGAGCAGCACATTGCTCAGTTGCTGAGTGACAATATCGGCGGTCGCCGTCATTCCCGGGCGCAGGGTTTCGTCCTTGTTATCGACGGCAAGCACCGCTGTGTACGCCACCACGGTACCGGAGGTGCTGGCCGCCGTGCTGCTGCCCGAAGCAGAGGATGAGGAGGCACTGCTGGAAGCATTGGAGCCGACATTGACGCGCGTCACCCGTGCGGGGAAGCTCCGGCCGGGGAAGGCATCGACTGCAAAATTCGCTGCCTGGCCTTCCTTTACCTGACCCACATCGGCTTCATCCACCGCGACTTCCACTTCCATCTTGGTCAGGTCTTCGGCGATGGTGAACAGCACTGGGGCATTGAAGGAAGCGGCTACCGTCTGGCCAGGCTCGATGTCGCGCGAAAGAACGACGCCGGTCACGGGCGACACGATCTGTGCGATCGAAAGGTTTGTTTGCGCCGTCGCAAGCTGAGCCTGCGACACGCTGACCTGTGCCTGCTGCGCCCGCAAATTGCCAAGGGCAGACTGGTAATCCGCACGGGCCGCGTCCAGCTCCGTTTTGGCAGGCACTCGCCCACCCGAAAGACGGAAAACGTTCAATTGCCGGTCGAGCGTTGCCTTGGCCAGCGCAACCTGTGCTTGCGCCTGGCTGACGCTGGCCTGCGAAGCCTCAACCTGCGCCCTTGATTGCGTCACCGAATCCACCAGACGCCGCGTGTCGAGTTCGGCCAGCCGCTGCCCCCTCGTCACCCTGTCATTCACATCGACATAGACGCGCGTAATCTTGCCGGATTGTTCGGAGCCAACGTCCACTTGGTTGATCGGCTTCAAATTGCCTGTCGCAGACACGGTTACGGTGAGGTCGCCGCGCCTTACCTCCCGCGTGGCGAAATTCGGTTTGTCCTCGCCCGAAAAGCACCGCGCGAGCAGCAGGATCAGGATCAGCAGCGCCAGCCCGACCGCGCCCCGCACCATCCATTTGCGCCACGGGCGTTCAGGGCGCGTGCCCAGAAATTCGTCCAGGTCCCCGTCCGTCACATTCTTGTCCGTGCTCACGTCGTTACTCATGCGGGAGATTGTCCATATTCTGCCAGCCGCCGCCCAGAGCATTGTAGAGCTGGGCGATGGCCAGGACCTCGTCGGCTTGCGCGGCGGCAAGGCTGTTGCGCGCGTTCAGCAGGGTGGTTTCCGTGTTCGAAAGCGTCTGGAAATCTATGAGCCCCGACTGATACTGGCTGCGCGCTAGCAGGGCGGCATTGTTGGATGCGTCAAAGGCGGTGGCGAACTCGGCCTTTCGCTGGCGCGCGCTGTTCAGGGACGCCATGGCATTCTCCACATCTTCCAGCGCGGTCAGCACACTCTGCTTATATGCGGCGAAGGCCGCATCGGTAGCCGCGTTTTGCGATCGTACCTGCGATGCACGTCGTCCGCCATCGAAGATAACCTGCGCGACATTGGCGAAGACGCCGCCGATGATGATGTCGAACAGGCTTTTGATACTGGTCGCGTTGGTGCCGATATTCCCGCTGATCCCGAGCGAGGGGTAAAGCTGTGCCTGCGCTACCCCAATTCGGGCGGTCGCCACCGCCAGCCGCCTTTCAGCTGCGCGGACATCGGGGCGCTGGCGCAAAGTATCGGCCGGGATGCCCGTGGCGATCATGGTAGAAGCAACCGGGATCGGGGCGGGGGCCTCCAGCGCGCGGGTGGCGTCGCCCGGCGCTTGCCCCGTCAGCACCGCGATGCGGTTCAGACTGCCGCGCAGGCTTGCCTCCAGCTGCGGGATGGCCGCATTCGTCTGGGCAAGCTGGGCACGGGCCTGCTGCTCATCGAGCGATGAAACGAGCCCCGCCTGAAGCCGCCAGTTGGCGATATTGTAATTGTCCTTCTGGATCGCCTGCGTTTCACGGGCGATACGCAACTGCTCCTGCGCTTGTCGGGCCTGAAGATAATTGACGACCAGTTCGGCGATGATGGTCATGCGCACATTGGCAAGATCATAGCCCGATGCGGCCAGGTCCGCGCGGGCTGCCTCAGCGGATCGGGACAACTCGCCGAACAGGTCGATTTGCCAACTCGCATTGGCGCCCAGCGAATAGCTGCCGCTCCAGGGGTCCGATCCGGTGGACACGACATTGCCATCAATGACGCGGGTGCCGCCGCCACGATTGGAATAGTTGCGCCCGCCTGAACCCGACGCATTGACCTGCGGCAGGAAGCTCGCACGTGCCTGCACGAGTGACTCCCGCGCCTGCCGCAGTCGCGCCTGCGCCTGAACAATGTCGAGGTTGCTCGCCACGGCCTGATCGATCAGGGCAGCAAGCACCGGATCATTCAATCGCGTCCACCAACTCGCAAGCTCCGCTTCGTTCAGCGCGCCGCTCGCTGGTGCCGTATAATAGTTGCCCGGTATCCCCAATGCAGCCGGTTGCGGCGCCCGATAGTCGGGGCCCGCCGCGCAAGCCGAGAGCGTCAACGCGGTCCCGCTGATCCAGCCAATGCGATATCGCACCTTTTCCTTGCACTCCGTCGTCGTTAAAGGGACGCCACCTTGGGGTTGAGGCGGTCCAGTTGGGGAAACTGCCGAAAGGGACCGGATGTCTCAACGGCATTTGTGTCTCAAAGTGTAACGATGTTGAAAAACGGCGCTTTTGCGGGCGCCCCTTGCGTCAGAGGGTGAATGATGAGGGCATTTCTGTTTCCGGGGCAGGGTAGCCAGTCGGTTGGCATGGGGAAGGCGTTAGCCGAAGCAAGCCCGGCGGCGAAGGAACTGTTTCAGGAGGTCGATGACGCCCTGTCGCAACATTTGTTCCGCATCATGGTCGAAGGTCCGGAAAGTGACCTTACCCTCAC
>JAEZCS010000152.1 GCA_023433445.1 Pseudomonadota bacterium
TGAAAGCGCGCATGCCGATCATGAGGAGGGGGGCGGTTTCGCCAAGCGCGCGAGCCATGCCGATGATCGTGCCGGTCAGGATGCCGGGCAGGGCAAGCGGCAGGACATGGTGGAAGACCACCTGCACAGGACTTGCGCCGATGCCGAGCGCTGCGTCACGAATGCTGGGGGGCACCGACTTGATCGCATTGCGGCCCGCGATGACGATGACCGGCATGGTCATGAGCGCCAGCGTCATGCCGCCGACCAGCGCGGCCGAGCGTGGCAGATGGAGAAAGTTTAGGAAGATCGAAAGCCCCAGCAGGCCGAAGATGATCGAAGGAACGGCCGCGAGATTGTTGATCGACACTTCGATAATGTCGGTCAGCCAGTTCTTGCGCGCATATTCCTCCAGATAGACGGCTGTCGCGACGCCGATCGGGAAGCTCAGCACCAGCGTCACCAGCATGGTGAGCAGCGAGCCCTTGAACGCGCCCCAGATGCCGACGCGCGTCGGGTCTGTACCGTCGCTGCCGGTCAGGAAGCCCGTGTTGAAACTGGTCGAAAGCAGCCCTGCCTTTTTCAGGCGATCGACTGCGGCCTCGGCTTCAGGCGTGCCGCCGCTCTTGGCGGCGAGATCGATCCCGGTGGAAGCGGGCAGGCGCAATGTCTCCGTCCGGCCCAGAATATCCGGGTCGGACTTGATCGCGTCGCGAACGATTGTCCATGCGGCAGGCGATATCCAACCCTCGGCATCGGGACCGAGCGCCTTCTTCACGGCCTCTCCAGTCACCATCGGCAAATTGGCGTTGGCAAGCGCCGCGTCCGTGATCGCGGAAGGATCAAGCAGGATGGGAGAGGCCGGAAAATCGATCTTTACCGCGATGTCCGTCTTGCTGAAGCCGCGCAGTCCATTGCCGAGCATGCTGAAGAGCAGGAAGGCGAGGAAGGCGGCTGACAGCGCTACGGCGAGGAGACCGAGAGCCTTGAAACGGCGTTCCGAGGCATAGCGACGGGCGATCCGCTTGCGCATTGCATC
Source organism: Pseudomonadota bacterium (assembly GCA_023433445.1). Taxonomy (GTDB): domain Bacteria; phylum Pseudomonadota; class Alphaproteobacteria; order Sphingomonadales; family Sphingomonadaceae; genus Sphingobium. Next base: position 1,019 of record JAEZCS010000152.1, read on the forward strand.
CGACTTCCAGTCGGTCGGGAGGCGGTTGGTGGCCATTATTCGTAAGCCTCGCGATATTTCTTCACGACCCGCAGGGCCACGATGTTGAGCAGGAGGGTCACGACGAAGAGAACGAGGCCAAGGGCGAAGGCCGCCAGCGTTTTGGCGCTGTCGAATTCCTGGTCGCCGGTCAGCAGTTGCACGATCTGGGTTGTGACCGTGGTGACGCTCGCAAATGGGTTCAGAGTGAGGTTTGCCGCCAGACCCGCTGCCATGACCACGATCATCGTCTCACCAATCGCGCGGCTGACGGCGAGCAGCACGCCGCCGACGACGCCAGGGAGGGCGGCGGGGATCAGAACGCGGCGGATCGTCTCGCTGGTGGTCGCGCCCATGGCAAGGCTGCCGTCGCGCATCGACTGCGGCACGGCGGCGATGCTGTCGTCGGCCATGGAGGAGACGAAGGGGATGATCATCACGCCCATCACCAGACCAGCGGCCAGGGCGCTTTCGGAACTGGCGCCATGGATGCCGATCGACACCGCGAAATCGCGAAGCGCGGGCGCTATGGTGAGTGCTGCGAAGTAGCCGTAAACGACCGTCGGGACACCGGCCAGCATCTCCAGCGTCGGCTTCATCCACCGGCGCACGACGGGATTTGCATATTGGGTGAGATAGATGGCGCTCATCAGGCCGAGCGGGATTGCGACGATCATGGCGATTATGGCGCCGATAAAGATAGTGCCCCAGAACAGCGGCACCGCGCCAAAGGCATCTTTATTGCCATAGCCCATGGCGGCGGACTGCGGACTCCAGTTTGTGCCGAACAGGAAGTCGAACGGGTTGACCATGGAGAAGAAGCGGAAGCTTTCCCACAGCAGCGACGCGACAATGCCCACCGTGGTGATGATCGCCAGCAGCGAGGCGATCATCAATGACGCCATCACCAGCCGTTCGACCCGCGTACGCGCGCGGAAATCGGGGCGGACGCGCGTGAAGGCATAGGCGCCGCCGGCAAAGGCGAGGACGAGCGCAAGCACCGCGCCCGCCATGCCATATTTGCCGATGGCGTCCTTATAGGGTTCGACAAGTCCTTCCGAGAGCGGGTTGAACGCTCCGGCCTGCGCGCCCGTGGCGATGGCCCGCGCCTCGCCCAGGATGGAGGATCGAGAAAAGCCATCCGCAGGCAAGGCTTGCGCGGCAGGGCTGTTCAGCACGTCCTGCGTGACAAGGCCGGGTGAGATATTCGCCCAGACCGCCAGGAATATGCCGGCAGGGATCAGCGTCCAGAGCGCGACGTACCAGCCATGATAGCCAGGCAGGCTATGCACGGCATCGCGCCGCCCCGACGTCCGGGCCACGCTTTGCAGGCGCAGCGCGCGGGCGCGGGCGCTGACCCAGGCGATCGCGCCAAGGCCTGCCAGCAGCAGGAAGATTGCGGGACCTGTCATTCAGTCTCTTCTTATTTCAGCTGCGAACCGTCGAGGACGGCCAGCGATTTGACCGCTTCGGCATTCGCATTGCGAACATCTTCGGGCGCGGCGACCATGCCGCGCTTCGTGAGCGCGCCACCTGGCCCCCAATTGGCGGCGTAGGCGTTCAGGAAGCCCTGAAGGCCAGGGATCGCCTGCATATGCGCCTTCTTCACATAGATGTAGAGCGGGCGGGCGCCGGGATATTTGCCGGTCGACACGGTCTCATAGGTCGCCTCGACCCCGTCGATCGTGATGTCGTTCAGCTTGTCGTTATTTTCTTCCAGGAAGCTGTAGCCGAACACGCCGACGGCATTGGGATTCTTGTCCAGCTTCTGCACGATCAGATTGTCGTTTTCACCCGAGTCGACATATTTGCCGTCTTCGCGGACGCGGGTGCAGGTCGCCTTATATTCGTCCTCATTCTCGTCCTTGAGCGCCTTCATGGCCGGATCCGACTGGCAGCCCTTTTCAAGGATCAGTTCGGCCAGCGAGTCGCGGGTGCCGCTGGTGGACGGCGGGCCAAAGACGGAAATCGGGATCGACGGGAGGCTGGGGTCCACATCATTCCAGTTCTGCGTCTTGTTCGGTCCCTTGCCATATGGATTGGCGGCAAGCGCCTCATAGACGACCTTCGGGGTCAGCTTGAGGCCGGGGCCCCGGTTCGATTCGGCGAAGGCGAGGCCATCGACACCGATCTGGACTTCGATGATGTCCTTGACGCCATTCTTCTGGCAGTCGTCGAACTCCGATTTCTTGATGCGGCGCGAGGCGTTTGCGATGTCGGGATATTGTGCGCCCACGCCTGCGCAAAACAGCTTCAAGCCGCCGCCGGTGCCGGTGGATTCGATGATCGGCGATTTCATGCCGGCATTGCCCTGCACGAACATTTCGGCGACCGCCGTGGCGAAGGGATAAACGGTCGAAGAGCCAACGGCGCGGATCTGATCACGCGTGGCGCTGGCGCCGCCGCCGGATTCGCCGCAACCAGCGAGGGTGAGAGCGGCTGCCGCAGTAGCAGCCAATAGAGCGAAATGCTTCACGGATAGTCTCCTTGATCAAGGCCCGCGATTCGCAATCGCTGCCCCCCTGCGCGCGCCGTAGCCGCGGTAAGTCGCGCATTTGTGACAATCCAATTGCACTTTTATGACATAGCCGCCGGCCTGCCCACCGATATGCAGATTTTCTTTCAATGCTTGGACGCTGACAGCTTCTCTTCGGCGGGCATCGGCGGCAGCAGGACGGCGATGGTGGTGCCTTTCCCCGGCACGCTCGCGATGTCGAGCCTGCCACGGTGCCGTTCGACGATATGCTTGACGATGGCAAGACCAAGGCCAGTGCCGCCCACGGCCCGGCTGCGGCCTGAGTCCACACGGTAGAAGCGTTCGGTCAACCGGGGGAGATGATCCGGGCCTATCCCTTCGCCCTCGTCGGCGACGACCAGACGGGTCATACCGCCGGGGCCTGCGGAGAGGCTTACGCGAATCGGTGTGCCCGCCTTTCCATATTTGACCGAGTTGCCGATCAGATTGTGCAGCAGCTGCGATAATTGTGGCCGGTCTCCCGCGACTTCGGGCAGGCCGGGGGTGACGTCCAGTTCCACCTCGCGACCTCGCTCGCCATGGCTTGTCCGGAAAACGCCCACAACTTCAGCTGCCAGCGAACCCAAGTCGATAGGGGTGTCGGGAGCACGATATTTTTCCGCTTCGATCCGGGAGAGGGAAATGAGATCGTCGATCAGCCGCTGCATCCGGCGCGCCTCGCCATCCATGATCTTGAGGAAGCGCTGCCGGGTTTCATTATCGCGGCCAAGATCCGGGTCGCCCAGCGTTTCGATAAAACCCAATATACCCGCGAGAGGCGTGCGCAGTTCGTGGCTGGCATTGGCCACGAAATCGACGCGCATTTTTTCCGCTGCATAGGCGCCGCTATGGTCGGCAAGGTGAACCAGTCGTCGGATGTCACTCTCACGCCCAAGCGGCGCAATCCGCATCTGCCAACGCTGATCGCGTGTTCCAAGACCGACAAGGTCGAGCATGACGGCTTCTGACATTGGGGCGAGGCTTGCCAGTCGTTCTGCCGCGGCAGGATGCCGGATGGCGATGCGGGCGTCCTCACCCTCGATATGCGCGCCCAGCAAGCGTTGGGCAGCGCGATTGGCTCGGACGATTCGGCCCCGCTCTATCAGCATCAGTGGATCGGTTATCGCCTCCATAAGATCCGCAAAGTCGGGATGATCGGCGATGTTGGCGGCCTGTTCGGTCGAAGACGGCGAGACCGGTTCGGGCGGCGTCCCTTGCGCCGTGATGAGCAGGACGGCGATGCCTGCGAGCACCGGGAGAGCGATGGCCCAGAGGGGCGCGCCCATCAGCAATGCCGATCCGGTAGCCAGGAACAGCACGGCCAGGGATGCGATGATCTGGGAAATGCTCAGTCGATTCATGGTTACCGCGCTGGATTATTAGCTGTTTTGCTGCAATGGCTGGCGCAATAGCGAGGATTCTTTACGCTTTGGCAAGCGCGATAGCGGATCAGGATGATATGACAGAGCCATCGCCCGGACAGCATATTTCCGATTCCGTGCCCTCAGAGGGTGCGGAGCAGAGCACCGATTCCGTGGCGCCTTCGCGACGGCAGATTTAGATGGGCGGCGCTGTTGCTGCATCTGCGATCGTATCCATTCGTCCGGCTCTGGCCAATACCGCGGCTTCCGTGCTGAACTGCACCATCCCGGTTCCAGACCAGGCCCGGGCTGGCAAATATATCGCGCCCAACGGCCAGGTTGTTCCCGCTGGGACGGCAGGGGCGGTGCCTACGCAGGGACGCAGCTATAGTGGCGAGGAGGTCAGGCGGGCTCTGCGCGGTGGGCGGTTGCCCGGCACCAGCTATGAGCAGAACCAGGCCTATCTGAACTATATCCGCCGTCTGCAATCCGGGACCAGCGGTTTCACCTGCTACGCATCATTGCAAATGCCGCGTTAGGCAACTGCTTACTCCTGTGCGCTACAGAGGAGCGCCGCCGGGGAGTTGAAAGCAGATCGTGACCGCAGAGCGTCGTTATCACAGAGACAAGGACGCGATCCCATGCGTGCTGGAGGACATTGCGCTCCTCTATCATCGCGCGTCGGGCCAGACGCACATGATGATCAGTCCTGTGCCGGAGATATTGGACGCTCTGGACGAGGGGGGCGACGCCACGGCAGCGCAACTGCACGCCCGGCTGGAATGTCATTATGATCTGGGCGCGCCGGAACAGGCCATTGCTGAGATCCAAGCGCATCTGGAATCGCTGACGGCGCTCGGTCTGGTTGGCCGCTCATGAAGCACCAGCTTTCCCTGGCGATCGGACCTGCGTCCTTTCGCATCGGATCTGCATGGCGTCGACCGTTGCGACAGTTGGCGGAGCTTTATGACGGCTATCCTCGGCCCGAGGGAGACACAGCTGATTTCACCGTAAGGCTGGAGCCCACGGCTCTGCTGCGAAAGTGGTTCCGCCCTTCCATCTTCATAACCGGCGACCATGGGTTGGCGGATGCGGCACCGATGAGCCTGAGCCACGGCCTGCTTGCCGCTGAAATGGGTATGAACCTGCAGATGGCACTCGGCTGGCGGCGGCACCTGCTGCTCCATGCTTCAAGTGTTGAGAAGGACGGGCGGGCACTGGTGATGACCGGCGAGTCCGGGTCCGGCAAATCGACACTGGCGGCTCAGCTTGGCGAGCGTGGCTGGCGTCTCATGGGCGATGAGTTCGCCTTGCTGGATCTGGCTACGGGGGAGTTGCTGCCTTTTCCCCGGCTGGTTTCTCTCAAGAACCGCGCCATTGAGGTGATTGCCGCGGAGGTTTCCGCCGATCGCATGGGGCCTTTGCTGGATGGCACGGCGAAAGGGGATATCCGCCATCTTGTCCCCCGCGCTGATGCCGTCGCGCGGATGGCGGAGAGCGCGAAGCCCGCGCTGTTGCTGTTCCCGCGCTTCGGGCATGCCGTCGATGTTCGGCCGGTGGGGCAGGGCGAGGTGTTCATGCGCCTGACGCAGGCGTCCACCAACTATGTCGCCTTGGGAGAGGCGGGGTTCGGCGCCTTGACTCGATTTGTGCAGCAAGTGCCCGCGCGGGCCATCGACTTTCCGTCTGGGGAAGACGCGATCGCCATGGTCGAGCGCTTGTGGGCAGAATTTGCATGAGCGCGGCGCTTCTGGTGTCAGCATTACGCGATCCGGGGTCGGTCACGGCGCTGGATGGGGTAGGATGGAATAGCCTGATCGCGGCGGCCAGGGCGGAGCGGCTGATCGGAACATTGGCGCTGGCCGTCGATGAGCGATCCGTGCCTCATAAGGTTCGGCGGATTCTGGCTGATGCCCGCCTGGACGTTGCTCGGGAGGCGCGCCAGGCTTTGTGGGAGGCGGACAGGGCGGCGGAGGCGCTAGGGGAGCCGGTGTTGCTGCTGAAGGGCACGGCCTATGCCGCCGCTGGCCTGAAGGCCGGGGAGGGGCGGTTCATCGGCGATCTCGATATCCTGCTTGCTCGGAGCGGGCTGAAACAGGCCGAAGAAAGGCTGACCGCGGCGGGATGGGAATGGGTCAAGGAAGACGCCTATGACGAAGCCTATTACCGGCAATGGATGCATGAACTGCCGCCGATGATCCATCGTGAGCGGGACAGGATGATCGATGTGCATCATACGATCCTGCCTCTGACGGCACGGCCGACGCCGAATGTGGAGGCGATGCTGGCGGATGCGGTGCCGGTGACTGATCGTCTGTCAGTTTTGGCACCGGAAGATATGATCTGCCATTCGACCGCTCATCTGTTTGCCGATGGCGACCTGGCGGGTGGCCTTCGCAACCTGTGGGATATTCACTGCCTGTGCCGCGAGTTTTGCGAGCAGCGGCCGGATTTCGATTTGGGGCTGCTCCAAAGAGCTGCGGAGCACCAGCTATATGACGTGGTGTTGCGGGCGCTGAGGTTGGCGCATGCTTTGTTTGATGCTCCTGTGCGTCCACTTCGCGCGCCCATTCAGGCGGACTATCGGCTGAGACGGAGTGACCGCATCTTCATTGCACGCTTGCTTGCCCGCGACGGGTGGGGCCGCGAAACGCGCAAGTGGCTTCGGTTCGCCTTTTACGTGCGTTCCCACTGGCTGCGTATGCCGCCGCTCATGCTGGCGCGGCATTTGCTGACCAAGTGGCGCAAGGCACACCGGCCCGCCTAGCGACTGGCGCGAGCGTGTAGATCGGGGACAATCTGCGCAAGATCTTCAAGCGCCGGGAAAGGGATCGGACGCGCTGGTGGGGCCGTGGCGGGGGAAATCGGCATGCCCATCCACATGACATCATGCCACTCACCAAATTTAAAGCCGACTTCCTTGTAGATGCCTACCTCTTTCATCCCCAGGGCAGTGTGGAGCGCCACGCTGGCGCTGTTGGGCAGGGTGATGCCTGCGAAAAGACTATGATAGCCCTGATGCCGCAGCAGATTGACCAATATGTCGTAAAGGCGCCTTCCCAAGCCGCGCCGATGATGATCGGCGGCGAGATAGACAGAGATGTTGGCGGACCAATCATAAGCTGCTCGCGCGCTATGGGGGCCTGCATAGGCATAGCCCGCGATCTGACCTTCCACCTCTGCGATCAACCATGGATGATCGGTCAGGCAATCGGCTATCCGGGCCCTGAACTCGTCGGCGTCTGGAGGTGCGGTTTCAAAGGAAATCACGCTGTTGAGGACATAGGGCGCGTAGATTGCCGCCACGCCGGGCGCGTCATCCTGGTCTGCGATCCTGATCTTTGCCATCATGTCGTCGCCCCCAAACCGATCCCGCAGCTTATCGTTTGAGGATGTTGAGAGCCAGAACGGTCATGGCCTCGCTTGCGGTGGCGATCACCTTATCGGCTTCGGGCGCCCAGAATGGACTGTGCAGGGAGGGCAGGGTGAGTTGACCCGCTGCTGCCTTGGCGACCTGATCCGCCGGAACTCCGCCCACCCAGAAGATGAAGCTGTTGAGGCTCTTGTCGGCGCGGTAATAGCGGCCGAAATCTTCGCCCCCCATTGATGGCTTGGCCTCGATCACCCGGCCTTCCGGAAAATGCGCCTTGAGCAGCCCCGCCATTTCATTGGCGAAAGCGGGCGGATTATAGGCCGCTGGCGTGAATTCATCCTTCACCGACACGATCGGCATTCGATCATCGGGCACGCCTGCGGCAATGGCTTCTCCGCGTGCGATGCGCTGGATGCCGCTGATAAGGCGTTCGCGCGTTTCGTCCGAATAGCTGCGGACAGTGAGGAGCAGTTTGGCCTCGTCGGGAATGATATTGTGCTTGGCGCCGCTCACGAAGCTGCCGACTGTGACGACTGCGGGGTCGAGAGGGTCCTGCTCGCGGCTCACCAGGGTTTGCAGCGCTCCCACGATCCGTGCGCCCAGCACGATGGGGTCCTTCGCCGTTTGGGGGTAAGCGCCGTGGCCGCCAGTGCCGCGCACCACTATGTCCACGCTGTCGACATTGGCGAGCGTGTAACCTGGCGTGTAGCCGA
>JAEZCS010000216.1 GCA_023433445.1 Pseudomonadota bacterium
AAAAGGGCGGCCCATAAAGCCGCCCTTTTACCTTTGGTGGCGCGGGATGGAGCAGCCCGGTAGCTCGTCAGGCTCATAACCTGAAGGTCGCAGGTTCAAATCCTGCTCCCGCAACCAACACAATAGAACTACAAACGCCGCCCCCAGGGGCGGCGTGGTCGTTTGAAGGCAAATGCCACCAAATCGGCCACGCTCGACACCATCTCCGCCTCGGACCACGAGCGCTCCTTGCTCCAGCAGCCTTGGCACTCCCCAACTCCGCGCCCTCGTCTGAAGGCTCAATCCGTCCGGGTTGGGTCTTTCGTGCTTTCTGAACCTTTCCGCTTCCACCAGCAACAATGACTTCCCCGACCTCTACCGGGTCCGTCAGCCGTGGACTCGCGATCCAACACATTGCTCGCAATAGCGGATCGCTCGCCCTGATCCTTGGCAAGCCCGCAGCGACGCGGACGAGCCCGCAGGCCGTGATCGCGTATCAGTCTCTCGATCTTGTGTAGGCCACATTGACCGCCCGCGGCGAGAAGGTCGCGTCAGACCCTGGGGCGCGCCATAGGTGCGATAGCTGCCGATATGGCTCGCTGGCACCGATCTCATCATCATCGCGCGACCGCTGCGAAGGGATGCGTGTCGGCCAGGCATGAAAGCTGCTTCGCGAAACACGGGGCGCCCAGCATATCCACAGTCTCCAGCTTGAACTTCCTTCTCTGCATTCCTGCTCTTCGATAGGTGAAAACACCCGATCTCGGTGTCTACCAAACCGGCAGGCCATGAGATGGGGCTACCCGCCTTGCGTTCATAAGCGGAACTCTCCACAAATATGGGTCAAAGCAAAGTGGGGGAACTGCCGTGGCCTTTACGGATAGCCAAGTGCCGGATCAAAGTGGACGCACCTTTCTGGTCACGGGCGCTAACACCGGGATCGGTTTCGAAGCGGCCAAGGTCTTGGCATCGAAGCGCGCGCGCGTTCTACTCGCATGTCGCGATGCGCGACGAGGGGCGGAGGCGCTCGCGCAAATTCAGGTGGCCACGCCGGGAGCGGACTTGGAACTGATCCTCTTGGATCAGGCCGATCTGACAAGCGTCCGGGCTGCTGCCGAAAAAGTTGCCGCCGAGCCCAGGCTCGATGTCCTGGTCAACAATGCGGGGGTGATGATACCGCCGCTCTCCCGCACGGCTGAAGGGTTCGAGCTTCAATTCGGCGTCAACCATCTCGGCACTTTTGCGTTGACGGCCCTGCTGCTCCCGAAGTTGCGCGAGACTTCCGGATCCCGTGTGGTGGTCACATCGAGCATCGCGCATCGCCGCGGCCATATCCTGTGGGATGATTGGAACGCTGAAAAAGGGTATAATGCCACCGCTTATTACGGGCAAAGCAAGTTGGCCAACCTGTTGTTCGTCCTGGAACTGCACCGGCGGCTGCGCGCTGCGCACGTTCCCATCGATGCAATCGGTTGCCACCCCGGTGTGTCGCTGACTGAACTGATGCGACACCTGCCGTCATGGACAAAGCTCGCGCTGCCGCTCGTTCGGCCACTCTTCAACCCCGTAGCTGCGGCAGCGTGGCCGGCGCTTCAGGCGGCTACAGATCCGAACGCCAAAGGCGGCGATTATTTTGGTCCGCAAGGTCGATGGGAAATGCGGGGGGTCTCCGGCCCGGCGCGGATCGAGCAGCGCGCTGCCGATGTAGAAGCTGCACGGCGGCTTTGGGACCTGTCGATCGAACTGACTGGCATAAACCCGGAATTGCCATCGGGCTGACCAACCCGCTGGCGGCGCGCACTATCCTCAAACGACTGCGATCATTGAGATTTGCCTCCCGTAGCCTGCTTCATTGCGATGGCAGGACCGACGATAGCTGAAGAAGCGGTCCGCCTGGCTATAGGTATCCTCATCCATCATCTCGACCCGCCCGATGCCGGCATTGGCCAGGCGGGATGCCACATAGGCCGCGATGTCGAATTGGCAGTGGCCTTCGCGTCCTGCTGAAAAGAAGCGGCTATTTTCAGCGTCCTGCTCCTCAAAGTGGCGGGCGAAGTCGCTCGTCACTTCATAGGAAGCGCGGCCGATACAAGGGCCGATTGCAGCGCTGATCTGATCGCGACGGGCGCCTAACTTTTCCATCGAAACCAGTGTGTTGTCCGTTACGCCCGCCATCGCACCCTTCCAACCGGCATGTGCGGCTCCGACGACCCCGGCCTTAACGTCAGCCAGCAACACCGGAACACAATCGGCGGTCAAGATTCCCAATATGAGGCCGGGCCGGTTGGTCACCATGGCATCGGCGGCGGGACGGTCGGCTTCGTCGATCGGCTCTGACACCGTTACAACATCCGCAGAATGAACCTGTCGCACTGTGACCAATGCCGCGCCGGGTAGCAGGGCGTCCCTCGCCAAGTCTCGATTGCGGAGGATGGCCTCACGGTCGTCTGCCGATCCCAGGCCGACATTCAATCCTGCATGCAGACCGGTCGACACACCGCCGCGCCGTCCAGCAAAGCCATGCGGCACATCCGACAGGCTGGTGGCGCGCAGCAGTTCGATCATCAATGGCTCCTTTGGACAAATGTGCCGAGGTTGCGCAACATACTTGCGCGCGCCGCATTAGGCGATAGTCTCCGCGCCAAGATATATCGGATCGGTCTCGTGGCCGTTCAGGGACGGAAATGACAGATAAAGGGCTCCACGCATGATCTTCGGGCGCATCAAGCCATTGGACGCCATATTGGCGACGGCCGAGAAAAAATCCCTCGCGCGCACGTTGGGGCCGGTACAGCTAACGCTTCTGGGTGTTGGCGCCATCATCGGCACCGGCATTTTTGTTTTGACGTCAGCGGCTGCGCAAAAGGCGGGGCCGGGCATGATGTTGAGCTTCATCATTGCCGGGGCGGTCTGCGCCTTTGCCGCACTCTGCTATTCCGAAATCGCGTCGATGGTGCCGGTATCCGGATCTGCCTACACCTATACCTATGCCGTGGTCGGCGAGTTGCTCGCCTGGATGGTGGGCTGGGCCTTGATCCTGGAATATGCTGTCGCAGCGAGCGCAGTCTCCGTGGGTTGGTCAGGCTATTTCATGGGTCTCATGAAAAGTGTGACCGGGCTGGAGTTACCGCAGGCGCTGTCTGCTGGACCTGCCTGGAGCATGAACGGCCTTATTCCGCATGCCGATTTCTCGCATGGCGTCATCAACATTCCGGCGATCGTCATCGCGCTGGCGGTTACGGCCTTGCTGGTGATCGGCACCACGGAAAGCGCGCGCGTCAATGCGGTGCTGGTCGCGATCAAGGTCGCCGCGCTAACCGCCTTCATAGCGCTGACGTTGCCCGCACTCGAAACTGGCAATTTCTCGCCTTTCGCACCTAATGGTTGGTTCGGACCCGAAGGGACGAGCGGGATGGGGATCGTCGGCGCGGCGGCGTCCATCTTCTTCGCCTATGTGGGCTTCGATGCCGTTTCCACGGCAGCGGAAGAAACCAAGAACCCGCAGCGCAACGTTCCGATCGGCCTTATTGGCAGCCTTGCGCTCTGCACCATCTTCTACCTGTTCGTCGCTGCCGGCGCGATCGGCGCGATGGGTGCGCAACCGGTATTAGGTCTGGATGGGTCAGTCGTCGCCCCGGGATCTGCCGGTTTTGCCCAGGCCTGCGCCACCGCCGCGCACGCGGACGATCTGGTCTGCTCCAATGAGGCGCTGGCTCATGTGCTGCGGGCGATCAACTGGACTGTGGTGGGCAACGCGCTGGGGCTGGCCGCCAATCTGGCGCTTCCCTCGGTTATCCTGATGATGATGTTCGGTCAGACGCGCATCTTCTTTGTGATGGCGCGCGACGGGTTGCTGCCGGAAAAGCTCGCCAGCATCCACCCGCGCTTCAAGACTCCGCATATCGTAACGATCGTAACCGGAATCTTCGTTGCCATTGGCGCGGCGCTTCTGCCGGTGGGCCAGTTGGCCGACATCTCCAATTCGGGCACGCTTTTCGCCTTCTTCATGGTGTCGATTGCCGTTCTGGTGCTGCGGGTGCGCGATCCCAATCGTCAACGCCCGTTCCGGACCCCGGCTGTTTGGGTTGTCGCGCCACTAGCTGCGTTCGGCTGCCTCTTCCTGTTTTCCAATCTGCCAGTGGATGCGCAGTTGGTGCTGCCGGTCTGGGGCGGCTTGGGGTTGGTGCTCTACTTCCTCTATGGCTATCGCAAGAGCCATGTGGCGCGCGGTGTGATCGAAACGCATGAGCAGGATGAGGATATTCCGCCACAGCCCGTTCCGCCGCTGCCGGGGGCCCCGACGCCAGGCGGGCGGGACGCCTGACTTTTGAGAGGCGGCGGTCCGATCCGCCGCCTTTTTCAATGGACGGAATCGAAGTCCACCTCGCGGAGCGCATCATGATGCCGACGCGTAAAGAGCTGCCCCCGCTCGGCAAAGGCCACGATCAGCAGCGCGGCGACGCCGAAGATCACCATGCCGAAAGTCAGCGGCAGTGTGGTCCCGTCAAAAGCGCGGCCAACGATGCTGCCCAAAGCGCTGGACAGCGCGGTGGTCAAAAAAGCCTGAAAGGAAGAGGCTGCGCCCGCCCCCTTGGCGAAGGGCTCCATTGAAATCGCGCCGAAATTGGAAGCGGTGAAGGCGACTGCCATCATCGCGGCCGACTGAAAGATCATGAAGCTGATCATATTTTCATGCCCTGACATGATCACGCCAAGATGAATGGCGTTCGTCACGATCATGGAAATCACCGCGCCCTGACTTAGCCGCCGCGCGCCAAATCGCGAAACGAGCCGACTGTTCAGCAGACTGCCCACACCCATGCTGCCCGCCATTATCGCAAAGGCGATGGGGAAGAATGACTGGGCGTCGAAAATGTCGAAGAAGATCTGCTGCACCGACAGAAGGAAACCGATCAGCCCGCTCATCACCACGCCGCTTGCCAGCATGTAGCCCGCGGCGGTGCGGTTGGTGAGGACAGAGCCAATAGTGCGAAAGATCGTCGACGGGCTCATGCGCAGCCTGTTTTCGGGCGCAAGTGTCTCGGGCATGCGAATGACCATCCAGATCAGGATGATCGCGGCCTGGATGGCGAGAATCCAGAAAATCCACCGCCATGGCGCGAACCAGAGGATCACCTGCCCAAAGCTCGGCGCCATCACGGGAATCAGCATGAAAACAGCAAGGATCAGTGACATGACCTTCGCCATGGCATCGCCCTTGAACCGGTCCCGAATGACGCTGACGGCGATTACGCGGCTGGCGCCTGCGAAAAAGCCCGCTGAAGCACGGCCGACCAGCAGCAGGGGAAAGCTTTGCGCCACCGCGCAAGCGATGGTCGACAGGATGAACAGCACCAGCGCGCTGCCCATCACTCTCTTGCGCCCGAACCGGTCGGACAGGATGCCGAACAGCAGCGACCCTGCGCCTAACCCCAGAAAATAGATGCTGATGATCAGTTGCCGGTCATTGGCATTGGTAACGCCAAGGTCCCGGCCGATGTCCGGCAGGGCAGGCAGCATCGGGTCTGTCGACAGCGCATTCATTGCCATCAAACAAGCGCTCAGCACCACGAATTCGCGGAATCCGATGTCCTTTTGCGATTGTAGAACGGCGCCCGGAGGAGGGGGGGTGATCATCGTGCGGCTATGAAGTCAATGACCTGGCGATGCCAGCGATAGATCGAGCAATCTGCCGCATTAACCTTGCTTGTCCCCCTATTTACGGGAGTTGCAGATTCGATCGGCAAATCTGCGTTAACCATTTTTTATCCCCTGCCGGTGCACCGTGCTGCCTGTTGAAAACCATTATGTCGAAATCCACAGGGGGATTTGGTCATGGCCAATAGTCTGAAGAGTGCTCAGTTTCTGATGGAAAGCCGCCAGCAAGTTGCCGGCTGGCAATCGGCTGAAGACTGCTTTGAGTTGGGTGTCGCCTATAGCTGCGGCACCGGCGGCATGCCCGTCGACCTGATTGAAGCGCATAAATGGTTCAATCTGGCGGCCTCACGCGGGAGCGAAGAAGGGCAAGCCATGCGCGCCGAAATCGCCGAGGAAATGACCGCGCGCGAAATTGCCGAAGCACAGCGCCAGGCGCGCGCATGGATCGCGGCCAGCCAACTTCGCGCCGCTTGATCCTTTAACCTTCCTTGCGGAATGGCGCTCGTTCGGCAAGCCAGATGCGGTCGTTCCGCACGCCAGCACGCTCGGCGGCAAGAAAATCGGCGACCGCCCGGCGGAAGGATGCGTTTGGCAGGAAATGGGCCGAATAGGTAGGCTCAGGCCCATATCCCCGCGCCAGCTTATGACCCCCTTGCGCGCCGGCCTCTACTCGCGCCAGTCCACGCGCAATGGCAACATCGATCGCCTGATAATAGCATAGCTCGAAATGCAAATTGGGCACCTCTTCGACGCAGCCCCAATAGCGGCCATATAGGGCGTCTTCGCCGATGAGGTTTAGCGCTCCCGCAATCGGCCTGCCACCGCGCATCGCCAACATCAGCAGCACCCGATCAGCCATGCTTTCACCCAATATCGAGAAAAAGCTCCGCGTGAGATAGGGCCGACCCCATTTGCGCGATCCCGTATCCTGGTAAAAATGCCAGAAGGCATCCCAATGCACTTCGCTAAGGTCGCTGCCGGTCAGATGCACGATCTCCAGACCCTCGACTGCGCGAGCCCGCTCCTTTCGGATATTCTTCCTCTTGGCACTCGATAGGTTGGCGAGGAAATCGTCAAAGTCGCGATAGCCGCGATTGATCCAGTGAAACTGACTGTCTTCGCGGATCAGCCAGCCAGCCGCTTCGAACAATGGCACCTGCGCCGCGTCAATGAAGGTGGCGTGGGCGGAGGAGAGGTCATTGCGCTCGACCAGCGTTTCGATTCCCGCGATCAGCGCCGGAGCGAGATTGGGCTCGCGGAGCAGCAGACGGGGGCCTGGAACCGGAGAAAAGGGCGCGGCAAGCTGTATCTTGGGATAATATTCTCCCCCGGCCCGCTCCCATGCATCCGCCCAGCCTTGATCGAACACATACTCACCCTGACTGTGCGTTTTGCCATAGAGAGGCGCGGCGGCGGAAATTCGCCCGTCTGCACCGTCGATCAGCATCGGCAGAGGTTGCCAGCCCGTTCCCGGACCGACGCTGCCCGATCGTTCGAGCGCGGCAAGGAAGTCCCAGCTCATGAAGGGGTTCGCCGTCCCGGCGCAGGCGTCCCACTCTTCTCGCGGCAATTGCGCGACGCCGCCAGCCATCCGCACCACGCATTCAGTCACGTGGAACCTCGAAGATTATCTGGTCCGCATGTGTTGCCGCCACGGCGTGCTCTGCCTTGGTGCGCACGGTCCAGCTCAACACGGGCAATCCGCGGTCGCGCGCCTCGGTTGCAAGACGGGAAGGAAGGTCACGGATATCACAGGCGATAAAATCGGGTCTCGCCACCCAAAGTGCAAGGCCGCGCCGGGCAGCTCCGCGCCAGCCCGGCTGGCCATGTTCCGTCACCACCAGCCCGCGCACGGATTGCGGCATGTTGCGGGCGAACCAGCGCATGGCGATGGGATTGAACGACATGACTGCGGCCAGCGCGCTGGGATGGTTCGCCAGATCGCGCGCCACCGCCGCACAAAGCGGCGCGACATTGCGGCCCATCACCTTGAGTTCGATCAGCAGGGGTACGGATTGCCCGCACGCCTGCAGAAGCGTGCCGAGCCGGGGGATGCCGCCACCGTCTTGCAGCCTGATGTGTTCGAGCTGTGCGGCACTTTGTCCGGCAACGACCCCCTCAACCCCGGTCACACGGGATAGCGCCGCATCGTGAAACACCATCGCGATGCCATCCCGGCTCAGCCGGACATCGCATTCGATGCCATATCCCTGCGCAATGGCCGCGTTGAATGCGACCATGCCGTTCTCGCTGGCGCCCGCTCCATGCAGCCCGCGATGAGCAAAGGGGCGGGCCGTCAGGAAGGAAAGATCAGGCCGCTGCCCGGACAAGGACGACCGCGTCAATCTCGACCACCGCGCCGAGCGGCAGGACCGGCACGCCGACGGCGCTACGGGCATGCTTTCCGGCCTCGCCGAACACCTCGACCATCAGTTCCGATGCGCCGTTGGCCACTTTCGGCTGGTCGGTGAAGCTGGGCGCGCTGCTGATGAATGCGCCAAGCTTCACGATCCGCTCCACACGATCCAGGCTGCCGAGCGCTGCCTTCATCTGGGCGATGAGGTTGAGCCCGCAGGCGCGTGCCGCCTTGACGCCATAATCAAGGTCGCGATCCTCGCCGAGGCGACCTGTCATCAATTGTCCGTCCGAAAGGGAGATCTGTCCCGAAATGTGGAGCAGGCCGTTGGCTTCCACGGCCGCGACATAGGCTGCAACCGGCGCGGCCGCTTCCGGCACAGTTATGCCAAGTTCTGCAAGGCGGGCTTCAACGCTCATTCCTGGACTCCATCTGGAATTGAAAATTCGACGGCGCTGGCCCCTCGGTCAGCCGCTCATGGATCCACGCCTCGGCCGCTGCCCAGCCATCGATCCGGGCATGCGCGAAAGGCGCGGCATCGATGTCCGCCGCGATCTCCGGTTCGCCGACCATATGCAATCGCCAAACGCCTGGCGCATGTTCGGCCACCGATTGATGATGTTCAGCCAGATCGTCGATGAACAGGGCGGCCGAGGGGTTCCTGTCGGCGACGATCGCCGCCAGCGGCGCGCCCTTCGGGCCATGATTCCAATGGACGGGCAACTCCAGACCATGTGTTGCCAGCTGTTCCACCCGCTGCTGATGATGCCGCTCGCCAATATTGGTGAGCACGACGATATCGGCAACGCGCGAAAGCCTGCCGATCGCTCCGACAGCCCCGAAGATCGGCTTTTGCCGATGCATCTCGGTGTCGAAAAATCCGACCAGCAATTGCCAGACAAGCTCCCGCTCCAGCGGTATGCCGCTATCCTTGTGGCGCAGGGCTTCGGCAAAGCCGCGTTCGCGCATGTCGAAATGCACGTCATGATGCTCATCCAGCCATTCGCGAAAGGGCACGACCATGTGCAGCAGCACTTCGTCGCAGTCGGTGATGATCAGCGGGCGGCTCATCGGCCCAGTTCCCGCCGGGCATTGATCAGATCGTCGGCCGTCGTATCGAGCGCCTCGGCGCAGGCGATCAGGTCCGGCTCGTGATCGGCCAGAAAGTCGAGCACTGCGCGCAGCACCATCTTGTCGTTAACCCCGGCCCGCAGCGTATCGGCATCAAGCCCTGTCAGCGCCAGCAGCCGATCCGCGCGCTTTTCATCGCCCAGCGTCCAGGCCAACGCCATCAGCGCCAGCGTCGAGGCGTCTTCGTCATTGGCCGGGCCAAGTCGCTTGCTATCGGAGCTATCGGAACGCATGATTGATTCTCGGCAATAGGCAGTTGTATCAGCGCGCTTTTCAAATGCGCATTCATTTAACGCGGGTGACAGGTGGCAAAGCGCGTGCTCGTTGTCGAGGACAACGAACTCAATCTCAAACTTTTTTGCGACCTGCTGCGCGCCCATGGTCATGAAGTGTTGCCGCTGCGTGATGGGCGTGACGTGGTGGTGCAGGCGCTGGAATTTCGCCCGGACCTGGTCATCACCGATATTCATCTGCCCCATGTCAGTGGCCTTGACCTCATCGTCTCGCTGAAACGCGATGCCAGGCTTGCGGCGGTCCCGATCATGGCTGTGACCGCCTATGCCGGGAAAGGCGATGAAGACCGGCTGCGGGCCGCAGGCGCGCAGGCCTATGTTTCCAAACCTATTTCGGTGCTGCGCTTCATCGAACAGGTGAATGCCCTGCTGTAGTGTGCCGGCACGATTGTCACTGGATCGTCATGGAGATTTCACGCACCTGCCCCTGAAATGAAGCGCCGATGACATGCGCCTCTGCCAAGCCCCCGGCTCAAGGACGCGGCATCCCGCCGACAGTCCGATCTGGAAACAGGGTAAAGTCATGTCTCACCTCACCGACGAGGCGCGTGCGCCATTTCGTGATGCAGAACCCAGGATCGAAGCTGGCGACAATTGCCTGGAAGCTATCGTTGCCGCCAATCCTGGCCGGCGCTCGGTGCTGAAGAACGGTTTGCTCGGCCTGTCCATCCTGCCAATGATGGGCGCTCTGGCCGCCTGCGACGATGACGACAATGATTCCGCTTCTCCCAGCCCCACGCCGAGCCCGACGCCTACTCCGACCCCCGCGCCGAGCTACGCCATCGCGTTCGCCCCGGTCGCCGCGAATCAGAATGACACCGTCACGGTTCCAAGCGGCTACACCGTTGACGTCATGTTGAAGGCGGGTGATTCGGTTGAGGCTGGCACGCCCTATTCAGGCAGCTTCCCCACCCCTGCCGACGCCGAAAAATGGGCGGGCGGCAACCATGACGGCATGGAATATTTCGAGCTTTCCGGCGTAGACCCGAATGTCGGCGGCTTGCTTGCCATCAACCACGAACTGCCCGACTTCAACATCCTCTTCTCCGGCAGCTATAATGCCGCCACGGCCACCGCGGATCAGAAGGCGCTCGCACTTTCCGCCGTTGGCATCTCGGTGGTTGAGATCGCCAAGGGCTCTGACGGCAAATGGGCTGTGAAGGCAGGGTCGCGCTTTAACAAGCGCTACACTGGCAACAGCAGCTACAAGGCCAGCGGGCGGGGGTCGGGTCTGCTCTCAGGCACGATCAAGGGCATGCTGAACAATTGTGCGTCAGGCCGCACGCCTTGGGACACCTATCTGACCTGCGAGGAAACGACGGACAACTATCTCGATCCCACGCAGCCGCAGAATAATTATGGTTGGGTTGTCGAGATCGATCCCTATCAGGAACTGGCCGCGCCGACGAAGCGCACCGGGCTTGGCCGCTTCGATCATGAAAATACCGCGTACATGGCGGACAGCAACCGCCGCGTTGCATTCTATATGGGTGACGACAGCACGCCGGGCTGTATCTACAAGTTCGTGTGCGACCGCCCATACAGCGCGACGAACCGTGCGGCGAACACCGACATGCTCGACCACGGCACTCTCTATGTCGCGCGCTTCAACGCGGATGGCTCAGGCGAGTGGCGCGCGCTGGAACAGGGGCAGAATGGGTTGCTCCCCGGCGCTTCCGATCCGGGCAATGTCAGCCAGAGCACGACGCCACCCACGCCCGTCATCGTGAATTTCAACAGTCAGGCGGACGTGCTGATCAACACGAAGGCAGCTGCGCGCGTCGCTGGCGGCACTGTCATGGATCGTCCGGAATGGCTGACGGTCGCGCCGGACAATAGCGCGATCTATTGCACCCTGACCAACAATAGCGGCCGTCAGGTCACCGATGCGGCCAACCCACGCACGCGCAATCTTCATGGCCACATCATCAAGTTCAAGGAGAAGGACAATTCGCCGCTCGCGATGACCTTCACCTGGGAAATCTTCCTGTTGGCGGGCGATCCCAAGCTCGCGTCGGGTGGCCAGAATCTGGTGGGCGACATCAACGGCGATACTTTCTCTAGCCCTGACGGCATCCGCATCGATCCGCAAGGTCGCCTCTGGGTGCAGACGGACCACAGCGTCCCAGGCAACTCAGGGGTCGCTGGCACGACCATTGATCAGGCGTTCGGCCACAATGCGATGTTCTATGTCGACCAGACCAGCAAGCAGTCCAAGCGCTTCCTGGTGGGGCCTCTAGGGTGCGAGATTACAGGTCTCGCCTACACGCCGGACCTCAAGACCTTCTTCGTCAATATCCAGCACCCGACGGGGAATTGGCCGGTATCGGGCGAGCAGCCGCGGTCTTCGACCATTGTCGTGACGCGCACTGACGGTCAGCCGGTAGGCAACTGATTGGCTTGGGAGGGGAGAGGCAAGGTGCTGCCGCTCTCCCTTCCGCTTATTGACGTCCTGGCGAGAGACACCAGGACGAGATTCCCACCCACGCTGTGCGCAGCTGAGACCAATGTTCGCAGTGAACAAGGAAAGGCCCGCTCCCACAAGGGGACGGGCCTTTTCATTCAGCCGTCAATCGATCGAGACGGGCGAACCCGCCATCAGATCACTTGATCTTGGCTTCCTTGAACTCGACATGCTTGCGCACGACCGGGTCATATTTACGGAAGCTCAGCTTCTCGGTCTTCGTGCGCGGATTCTTCTTCGTAACGTAGAAGAAGCCGGTGTCAGCCGAGCTGACGAGGCGAATCTTGACAGTTGCTGGCTTGGCCATGGCCCTGGTTCCTGGTCGTGAATATCGTGAAAAAGAGAAGCGGCCCCGTGAAGGGCCGCCCCGTTTCAGCAGCCGCCCATGAGGGAGATTCGGCGTAATGTCAAGGCGCGCGTGGTAGCCGAGCGGGCTGTGTGCTAGACTTTACGCGGCCTTAACCGGTTCCGGTGCATTTTGTCATCGGAGCAACAGGACAGGGGAAGCTTCCCATGCGACACGATCCGATGCTGGCTATTCTCGCCGACATGCTACGCCGCGTTGACGGCCTTGCCGGCCAGCGGGGTCAGGTGAACCTGCCTATCTTGCGTGATGAGGTTGACCAGATCCGCCATGTCGCTCGCGCCTACCATATCGACAGTGTCGAAGGTCTCGCGGACACGCTGCAATCGGCTTTGTCGCTGCAGGGCACAGGCCCGGTGATCCTGTCCTATCTCGACCTGATGCGTGATGCGATTGCCACGGAAATGGCTGATGCGCCGTTGCTCTCCATGCCTGTTCCCGCGCCGCCAGCACCGCCCGCGTCAACTCTTTTCCACTGACAGCCACTGCAGTCCATGGATGCACTGCTGACCGCACTGCTCGGATGCTTCCTGGCTGAAATAGGCGATAAAAACCAATTGCTGGTACTGGCACTGGCAACCCGTTTTCGGCGTAATGGCCCGATCATCGCTGGAATCCTGCTGGCCGCATCCGCCAACGCCGCCCTTGCCGCAATTGCGGGCGCGTTTCTTGCGCCGATGCTAAGTTCGGACGCGCGTCTGCTGTTCTTGTCGCTGGCCTTGCTGTTCCTGGGCATCGGCCTGCTCTGGCGAGTGAAGTCGCCAGACCCGCTTGCCGGTTGGCCCACAGGGCCTTTCCTGACGACCGCGCTGGGCGTGTTCATTCTTGGTTTTGGCGATGGTTCCCAATTCCTGATCATGGGGCTGGCGACCCGCACGGCAGAGCCTGTTTTTGCGGGCATTGGCGGAGCGATAGGCGTCACGGCTGCGCTCGCCGCCGTTGTCCTGATAAAGGAACGCATCTTGCCTGCGGGTCCTGTCCGGGCCATCCGCACGGGCGTCGCCGGACTGATGGTGATTATCGCCCTGATCCTAGCTGTAACGGCCTTGCAACTCGCCTGATCAAGATGACTGATCGACTGAGTGGATCAGTCTTAGCGATCATTTCCGTAGGTAATTCCCGTATTGGCATGGCACCTTATCGCCATCAGATCATTATACCCGCGAAATCATTTTACCGAGCCCAGGAGCATGACATGACAGCCCCCGACCTCAAGACTCCCACGGATCTGCGCAGCAATGCCACCAAGTCCGTGGCCGAAGCGCTCAACGGCGTGCTTGCGGACAGCTACGCGCTCTATTTCAAGACAAAGAACTTTCACTGGCATGTCTCGGGCCCGCATTTTCGCGATTATCACCTGATGTTCGATGAACAGGCGGCGCAGATCCTGGCCGTTACCGATGCCATTGCCGAGCGCGTGCGCAAGACCGGAAATACGACGCTCCGTTCAATTGGCGACATCGCCCGCCGCCAATCGATCAAAGATAATGACGCGGATTATGTGAATCCGGCGGACATGCTGAACGAGTTGCGCGAGGATAATCTGCGTCTTGTCGAATCGCTTCGCGCCGCCAAGGCCGCTGCTACCGAAGCTGGTGACAACGCGACCGAAGGCATTGTCGATGACTGGACCGACCAGGCTGAAGAACGCGCCTGGTTCCTGTTCGAAGCTGGCCGGAACGGCTGATCATATCAGGCTTTGCATAGGCGCAGAGCAGGTCTCTGCGCCTATGCGAACTTGTAAGCGCAGCTACTCTTCGTCGATCGGCTCGATCGACAGAATTTCCACGGCGTCAGCCTTTCCGCCAAAATCCAGCTGCTCCCCTGGCTCTGCATCCATCATTGCGCGGGCAAGTGGCGAGGAGAAGCTGATCCGATTATCATTAGGATCGGCTTCATCATCACCGACGATGGCGACGGTCTTCGTCTGGCCGTTGAGCCGGTAGGTGACGCGCACGCCAAAACTCACCGCCTCGCCATCCGCAACGGGTCTCGACTCCGCTGTGGCCAGCCGCGTGCGCCAGTAACGCAGTTCGCGCTTATGTTTCTTCGCATCTTCCTCGCTCATCGCTGCCGCGTCGACGGCTTCGAGCGCTTCAACCTTCTGACGCGTCAGCCGCAGCCCCCGCGCCGTTACCCAATTGGGGCCGGGCGGGATCGGGATTTCGAAGGTGGGCTCCAGATGTTCCTCGTCGCTCTCGCGGCGAAAAGCGACACTCATGATAGTCTCCTCAACAAAGCATGCTCCGCCCCATTCAAGAGGTCGAGAGAGGCCGTGGTCATTTCAAGGGTAAGCGCGGCTTCATGGCCCAGCGGATGGCTAATCTTCGTCGAACAATCCCGCCAACTGCTCCACCATTGTCCCACCTAGCTGTTCGGCATCCATGATGGTGACGGCGCGCCGGTAATAGCGGGTGACGTCATGCCCGATGCCGATCGCCACCAGTTGCACCGGAGACCGGTTTTCGATCCATTCGATCACCTGCCGCAGATGCCGTTCCAGATAGGTGCCGCTGTTGACCGACAGCGTCGAATCATCGACCGGTGCGCCATCGGAAATCACCATCAGGATACGGCGTTCCTCATTGCGGGCGATCAGCCGCTGATGCGCCCAGAGCAGCGCCTCACCGTCGATATTCTCCTTGAGCAGCCCCTCGCGCATCATCAGGCCAAGGTTGCGCCGCGCCCGGCGCCAGGGCTCGTCCGCCTTCTTGTAGATGATGTGGCGCAGGTCGTTGAGCCGTCCCGGCATCGGCGGACGCCCAGCGGCCAGCCAGTCCTCGCGGCTCTGCCCACCTTTCCAGGCGCGCGTGGTGAAGCCCAATATCTCCGTCTTCACGCCACAACGCTCAAGCGTGCGCGCCATGATATCGGCGCTGATGGCGGCGATGCTGATGGGCCGTCCACGCATGGAGCCGCTATTGTCGATAAGCAGCGTCACCACCGTATCGCGAAATTCGGTGTCCCGCTCGACCTTGTAGGAGAGGGACCGGGTGGGATCGATCACGATCCGTGCAAGCCGGGCCGCGTCCAGCAGCCCCTCTTCCTGATCGAAGTCCCATGACCGGGATTGCTGCGCCATCAACCGGCGTTGCAGGCGATTGGCGAGCTTGGTGACGGCGCCCTGCAGGCTGACCAACTGCTGGTCGAGGAAACCGCGCAGGCGGTTGAGCTCATCCTCGTCGCACAGATCCTCGGCCGTCACGATCTCGTCATGCGCGACAGTATAGGGCTTATAGTCAAAGCCGGGCGGCAGGTCGGACATAGGCCGGTTGGGCCGGACGGGCATCATGCCCTCGTCGCCCATGTCGTCGGCGCCCTGATCGCTATCGGCGTCGAAATCGTCGCTGTATTCGGTTTCACCGTCTTCGGTGTCGCCGCCCTTGTCCTCGGCCCGCGCCTCGGCATTCATGTCGCTATCGCCGGATTCCTCTTCGCCGGAATCGCCTTCCTCCTGTTGCTCCTCTTCGTCCTCGCCCTCGTCCTGCTGCTCGTCTTCGTCGGTCTCGGGCGGCACGTCGCTTTCGACCAGTTGAAGATGCTCCAGCATCGCCTGCGCCAGTTTCTGGAAAGCGCGCTGGTCGTCAATGGCGAGGCCCAGCGCATCAAGGTCCGCGCCCGCCTTCTCCTCGATCCAGGCGTCAACCATCGCCATGCCACCGGCCGCATCCTTGGGGATGGCCTGACCCGTCAGCCGCTCCCGCACCTTGAGCGCGAGCGCTGTCGATAGCGGCACTTCATCGGCGGAGCGTGCCCGGCGCAGGGGATCCGACTTCAGCCGCAACTCCAGCGCGTGATTGAGGTTCGCCCGCACGCCTTCCATCGCGCGAGACCCGATCGCTTCCACGCGTGCCTGCTCAATCGCGTCATAGACGGCGCGCGCGGTGGCGTCGGCTGGAGCAGCACTGGCATGCAGCTTCAGATTATGGTGCCGCAGCCGCAGCGCGTTGGCGTCAGCGAAGCCCCGAGCGAGAGCGACCTGATCGGGTGGCAGGCTTCGGCCAGGCGTCGGAACCTTGATCGCCTTGCCCGCCATATGTGGGGCGTCCGCCGTGAAGCCGACCTCGACCTCTGCGTCACGGGCGATTGATCGGGCCGCGCCTGACAGCACGTCCTTGAAGGCATCCAGGGGCGAACGCTCCGCCATCAGTTGAGCAGCCTTTCCCGCAGCGCTTGGCGCGCGGGCTCATTCACCCCCAGCGCCTCGGCCAGATAGCCTTCGACGCCGCCATAACTCCCGTCCAGCTCTGCAAAAAAGCTGTCCAGATAGGCGGTGTCCACGGTCAACAACGGCTCCAGCGCCTCAGCTCTCGCTGACCATGCCCGCGCGACCAATGTGCTGCGCTGGGCCAACAGCCAATCCCAGTTGGCATGTTCATTGGTCAACAGATAGTCTTCAACGATCGTTTCACGCGCCACGCCCAACGCGGCCAATATCAAGGCGGCGCCCACCCCGGTCCGGTCCTTGCCCGCTGAACAGTTTATGATGATCGGCACGCGCCCGGCCAGGATCTGTTCGAACATCGCCCGATAGGATGCGGAATGGTCCACCGGGATGGCGCGATAAAGCGCGATCATCGCGTGACGCATGTCCTGCGCGGTCGCGTCCTTGCGCTTCAGCATCTCGCCCAGGATGCCGCTGCTTTCGCTATAGTCGCGGCAGAAATAATCGACTTCCGCTCCGTGCCAGAGCGTCGGCTCCGCGCTTCGGTCATTGCCCCGCCGGAAATCACAGATTGCTCGAATGCCCAGCGAGCGCAGATGCGCCGTGTCCGCTTCGCTCAGCAACGCCATGGTGCCCGACCGGAACAGCATGCCTCGCCGCACCACGCGCCCGTCGGCGGTTGCATATCCGCCGAAATCGCGCAGATTGAAGGCACGCTCCAGCGGGAGGCGACGACTGGGCTCAGACAGGGCGATGGTGTCCGTCACGGTCGTTCAGCCTCGCCAACAGGAGGCACGGCAACGGTTTCGATACGCGTCTCCACGTCGCTCATCAGCTTGTGGACAGGGCAGCGAGCCGCGACGTCGATCAGCGTATCGTGCTGCTCCTGCGTCAAAGGTCCGCCGAGCGCGATCCGCGTCGTCAGCCGATAGATCCCGTCCCGCTCCTCGCTTGCGTCGCGGATCACGCCGACGTGGATGCTCTCCACCGGAATGCCCTTGCGCTGTGCATACCAGAGCATCGTCATCGCCTTGCACGCGCCCAATGCGGAGTCATACAGGTCATGCGGATCGGGCCCCGCGTCATGACCATCGGGCGGCATCATATCGACGATCAGCTCATGGCCGCGGATGTTGACCCGGTGCGCGCTGCCATCCGGGGCGATGCGCTCGACGACTATCATGGCGTCACGCCGCCCGGTGAGCGACGCTTTCCGGCAGGTCCTTGCCGAACACGCGCTGATAATATTCCGCCACCAGCGGTCGTTCTGCCTCATCACATTTATTAAGGAAGGACAGACGGAAGGCGAAGCCAACATTCTTGAAGATGAGTGCATTCTGCGCCCAGCTGATCACGGTGCGGGGGCTCATCACGGTCGAAATATCGCCGTTGATAAAGCCCTGGCGCGTCAGTTCCGCCACCTTGATCATATTCTCGACTTCCTTGCGGCCGCCCTCATGATCATACTCGCCCGACTTGGCGAGCACGATCTGCGCTTCGGT
>JAEZCS010000222.1 GCA_023433445.1 Pseudomonadota bacterium
GCAAGCGGGCGGCAACTATAATCATTTTCTCGGTGGCGGCGGCGAAATGGCCGACCGAATCGCCCAGTTCGACTGGTCCGCCACCAGCATCGGCATGATAAATGAGTGGCCCACGGCTATGAAAAGCATGCTGGCTTTCGTACTACGATCGCCGGTGCCGAACGTTACGCTCTGGGGCGACAAGGGTGTCATGATCTATAATGATGCCTACCGTACGTTCGCGGGTGGCCGTCATCCGGCCCTGCTAGGGACTAACGTGCTGGAAGGCTGGCACGAGGTCGCCGACTTCAACGCCAATGTGATGCAGAAGGTCTATCGTGAGGGCGGAACGCTGTCCTACCAGGATCAGGAATTGACGCTGATCCGCGACGGTACTCCCAAACAATTGTGGACCGACCTGGAATATTCGCCCGTCCTTGATGAAGATGGCACCCCGCTAGGAGTTGTCGCGATCGTCATCGAGACGACCGAGAAGGTATTGGCAAACCGCCGCCTCGAGGACGACCGCAACAGGCTGTGGGCGATATCGCGCGATCTGCTCCTTGTCTGCACATTCGAAGGACGGATCACCGCCGTCAATCCGTCCGCCACTCGCATGTTGGGATGGGAGGAGGATGAGATGATCGGCCATCAGATCGTCGACTTCATCCACCCCGCCGACCTCGATCGCACCAATCAGGAAGTGGCGAAACTCGGGGACGGAATCACCACTCTGGCTTTTGAAAATCGCTATCGGATGCGCGATGGCGGATACCGGCTGCTCGCATGGACGGCTGTGCCGGATGCGGGGCGTATTCATGCGGTCGGCCGCGACATTACCGAAGAGCGGCGCATGGCACGAGACCGCGATCGCATCTGGAACCTGTCGCCGGTACTGAAGGTCGTGACGGACATGCAGGGCCATATCATCGACGTCAATCCATCGTGGACGCAGAGATTGGGCTGGTCGCGCGAAGAGACACTGGGCAGACGAAGCACAGACTTCATGGTCGAGGACCAAACCAGCTGGCAGAAGCGGGTGGACACCCTTCGCGAAGGCGTGCCGCTCCTGGATTATCGCACGACTCTCCGGGCGAAAAATGGCGACCAGAGGATCATCCAGTGGACGACGGTGCCCGAAAACGACACCTTTTATGGGTTTGGACGCGACGTGACTGCAGAGGTCGAGGCTGCTGCCGCGCTGGCCGAAGCCGAAGCAGCACTGCGTCAGTCTCAGAAGATGGAGGCGGTCGGTCAGCTGACGGGCGGGATCGCCCATGACTTCAACAATCTTTTGCAGGGTATCACGGGCAGCCTTGAAATCGTGCAGCGGCGAGTTGCGCAGGGGCGCGTTGATGAACTGGATCGCTTCATCACTGGTGCCTCCACGGCGGCTAACCGGGCGGCTGCGCTGACCCACCGGCTGCTGGCATTCTCCCGCCGCCAGCCGCTTGATCCCAAGCCGGTGCGCGTCAATGGACTGGTTGCATCGATGGAGGATCTGCTCCGTCGGACGAGCGGCGAACGTATCGAATTGGAACTCGTGCTTGCTGGTGGGCTGTGGGTGACCAAATGTGATCCCAACCAGTTGGAAAGCGCCATACTCAACCTCGCGATCAATGCGCGCGATGCGATGCCGGATGGGGGCAAGCTGACCATTGAAACCTGCAACGCGCATCTGGACCGCGCCTATGTCGCTCGCCAGCGGGGCGTTCGGCCTGGACAATATGTTTGCCTTTGCGTCAGCGACACCGGGATCGGCATGAGCGCCGATACTATCAGCAAGGCGTTTGAGCCATTTTTTACCACCAAGCCGATTGGGCAGGGCACCGGGCTCGGATTGTCGATGATCTATGGATTTGCACAGCAGTCCGAAGGCTATGCGAAAATCTATAGCGAAATGGGTCAGGGGACGACCTTCAAGCTGTACCTCCCGCGTTACCATGGCACTGCGGAAGATGAGGAAGCGCTACCGGAACCCGGCCCGATGCATCAGGCTGAGGAGGGTGAAGTCGTTCTGGTGGTTGAGGATGAGTCGGTGGTGCGTGGCCTCATCCTGGAAGAACTGCATGAACTCGGATACGCCGCCCTCGAGGCTGTTGATGGCACCAGCGGCCTTGAAGTGCTGCGTTCGAAGCGGCGGATCGACCTGCTGGTCACGGATATAGGGCTGCCTGGACTTAACGGACGCCAACTGGCGGATGCGGCGAGGGAGTTACGACCGTCGCTCAAGGTGTTGTTCATGACCGGCTACGCTGAAAATGCCGCCTTGGCATCTGGATTTCTGGAGCCGGGCATGGAGATGATCACAAAGCCTTTCGCGATGGAAGCCTTGGCGACCCGGATAAGGTCTATGCTCACCGACGCATCCTGAGCCAACCTCCACGGATCATCAATCAATCCTTCGATGGATCATTGGATGATCCCATCGCCGACTTGTTTGAAGGCGAACTTGCGGCGATCGATCAGGTCGCGATAGCCTGTGTCCAGCACGATCGCCGATAAATGGCGACAAAGATGCAATGGCTTCGGCTCGAGGGAAAGCAAGCCTCAAGAGGAGAGAGAGATGACGGACATTCTGATCCGTGGTGGCACTGTGATCGATGGCACAGGCGCGCCCGGCTATCCTGCGGACGTCCGTGTGGCAGGCGGCAGGATCACTGAAATCGGCGCGGGCCTGACCGCTGCCGCCGGTGAGGAAGTGGTGGATGCCGACGGCTGCTATGTGACGCCGGGGTTCATTGAAAGCCATACCCATTATGACGCGACGATGTGGTGGCAGCCGGACCTTGATCCGCTGCCCGGCAATGGAGCGACCACGGTCATCCTGGGTAATTGCGGCTTTAGCGCCGCGCCGCTTTCGAAGGAGAAGGCCGCGCAACTGGAAATGATCAAAATCTTCTCCTTCTTTGAAGATATCCCGTTGAAGCCCTTCCTCCAGAATGTCCCCTGGGATTGGGAAAAGTGGTCGGAATATAAGGCATCGATGGCGCGCAACATCAGCTTGCCCGCCAATTACTCCGCGTTCGTCGGCCACATCGCCCTGCGCCTGGCGGCCATGGGCGTGGAGGCATGGGACCGGGCGGCTACTTCGCAGGAGATCGCCCGCATGGCTGAACTGCTGGAGGACGCGCTGGCCGCAGGGGCGCTTGGGCTGTCGGATAATCTGCACGACCATGATGGCGACGACCGCGCCATCCCCACATTGCTCGCCGATGATGCGGAGTTCGAAGCGCTCTTTTCGGTGATGGAGCGTTACCCCGGCACCACCTATCAGGTCATCATCGATACCTTCATGCGCAAGACCGGGCCGGAGAGCCTGGAACGGCTTGGGCGACTGGTGAAGGGGCGAGCGATCCGGATGCAGGTGGCGGGCGCTGTCCCGACGCTGGAGTTCCAGAAGGACATTCTGCCGCGCCTGCAGGAAACGCTCGCAAAGCTGAAAGAAGAAGGGGTCGATGTCTGGCCCGGCTATGCGCATGTTTCGCCGACCAGCACGTTGAGCCTCGTCAAGTCGCTCATCTTTGCACAGTCCAACGACTATATCTGGCATGAGGTCGTGCTTGCCGAAACGCACGAGGAAAAGGCGCGGCTGCTTGCCGATCCTGACTGGCGGGCACGGGCGCGGGAGAGCTGGGACACCAAGGCCTGGCCGCATTCGCCGATGAACAACCCGCAGGATCTCTATCTGCTGGACAGCGAAAATGGCGCTGGCCCGGTTGGCGGAACGCTCAAGGAATTTGCGGAATCGCGTGGGCTGCACCGGTCTGACGCGATGGCGCAATGGATCCTGGAAAATGGCACCAAGTCCACGGTGCACATGGCGCCCTTTCCGAAGGATGAAGAGCTGACCATCCAGCTGATGCTGGACCCGCAGACGGTCGGCAACATCTCCGACGCGGGTGCTCATCTTCAAATGCTGTGCGGCGGGGGCGAGAACATCCTGCTCTTCACTAAATATGTCCGCGAAGGGCTGCTCACTCTGGAGCAGGCGATCCATGTGAAGACGGGCAAGCTCGCCAATTTCTTCGGCCTGCACGACACGGGTGAGATCAAGGTTGGCCGCCGCGCGGACATTGCCGTGTTCAACTTGGGTGAAGTCGAATATCGTAACATGGAAAAGCGGTTCGATGTGCCCGATGGAGACGGCGGCACGACTTGGCGCTTTACTCGCCCGGCCGCGCCGATGCGGCTCACGCTGGTAAATGGCGTCAAGACCTTTGACGGCAGCAGTTATACTGGCGCTCGTCCGGGCGAATATCTGCAGCCGACAGCGGCAGCGAATGACGCGCTGGCTTCGTTGGAAGCGGCCGAGTAGGAAAAGGGGATGCGGGTAGCCTGTGCTGTCCGCATCCTGACTTACGTAGGGGATCGATCACTTGGCAAAATTTGGCGCTATCGATCAGATCGGTATATTGGTGGAAGATCTCAACGCCAGCATCGATAGCTGGATCGGCCACTCAGGCGTTGGCCCTTGGACGGTATTCCGCAATGTCACTCTCGATGGTGAATATCGCGGCCAGCCGACGCAGGTGAGCATGCATGTGGGATTATCCTATCAGGACGGCGTGCAGATCGAGCTGATCGAAGCGACGAATGACGCCGCGTCGCCCTATCGCTCCGATAATGGCGAGCGCCTGCTGGGATTTCATCATATCGCCCGCATTGTCGATGACCTCGATGCCGCTGTCGAAACTGCAGTGGCAGGCGGCATGGAATTGCTGTTCACCGCACATAATCCGGCGACGCGCGTTGCTTATCTGCGCGCTGCTGATCAGCCTGGGCAGCTGTTTGAATTTATCTGTGGGGCGGACATGCGCGCCATGTGTGAAGCGGGCATCGCCGCTGCGCGCAGCTGGGACGGAGCCGATCCCATTACGGTGATCGATTTCGCCGCAGCTTAACGGAAAATTCCCGCATTTTAAAACGAGAGCGCTGGCGCTGCCCCTGGACTACAGAGGCAGCGCCGCGTGTTCTTATTCCGCCGCCATGGAGGTCATGCCCTGATGACTCGGCCGTGGGTCTTCGCTGATAGCAGTTGTCCACGCCCACTCGCCTGCCTTGGGCGGATTGGTGATGCCAAACTCCTCGCGAATGTCCTGCACCTGCCAATCAAGATAGTCGCGATAAGGGATGAGGAAGAGCGGGTGCTTCCAATTACGACCTTGCGCGGCGCCAATGTCCTCTGCTTCCAGTTCGACCTTGAACGCCTCCGGATAGAATAAACTGCTCTTCATTATGGTCTTGGCGCGCAGATAGGCACTGACCCGGTTGAAGAAGGATGCGAGTTCGGGGACGAAATATCGGTAAAGCGCGCGCATATTGGCTGCGATCAGGGCAACCTCGCCCGCATGATTTGTTTCAAAGCCGGTGATCATATGTTCAATGTCATGGGTATGGGTCCGCTCCTTCATGTAGAAGTCGAAGTCGGTCTCTATCTCCATGCCCTGGAAGAAGTGGTCCATATTGTAGCCGCTGTTGACCACAAAGTCGTAGATCACGGCGCGGAGCGTTCCGGGCTCCGCACCTGCCAGTTCCTCGTTCTTGAACAGCGACACTTTCTTGCCATCGAGCCATGATTTGAACTCAGGTAGCCTTGCTTTCTCTTCCTCGAATAGCTGAAAGATGCGGGGCCAATCTTCCAATTCCATCAATATTTTCACGACGTCGGGGATATAGGCTGTATTCGGCAACTCCGCGCCATTCCGCCGCAGCATTTCCTGAGCGATCAGGGCCCGCAGCTGCGGATGGTTGAGATAGGGCGAGGAACTGATCAGGACCGAGCTTTCGGTCGTGAAACCCGGTCCCGAGCCGTTATAATATTCAAAATCCGCGCTGCTGACGCGCGCTGAAATATCATTTTCCATCATCTCTCTCCTCTACATTCTATCTTCAGAAACTTACCCCGACCTCGACACCGTAGGTTCGGCCACGTTCGTAGCTGGCAACGAGTTGCAACACCGGCGACCCGAAGGGATCGTAGCGTTCATTCAACAGGTTCTGCCCGAACAGGGAAAGCGATGCTTTTGCTCCGCCCAAGGGCATGTCCACCCAGCCGATCCGTCCATCCACCAACCAATAGGCCTTGGTGAAGGCGTATCGGTTCAAATCCGCACTGTTTCCCGCCAGGTCGAAAAAGGGTGTCGAGACCAGCGGAGCACGGCTGCGATAGCGGCCATCGACGCGTGCCGAGATATGGCCGCCCATGCTCATGTCCGGGCTGTCATATTGGGCAGAGGCGCGGCCCTGCCACCTGGACGCGAAAGTTGTACGTGCGATGTCGGCAACTTCGACCCCATTCAGGATGAAGCTTTTATAATTGAGGTCAGTATAGCTCAGATTACCGCTTAGCGTCACCCCGCGCACAGGCACCAGATCGGCCTCAAGTTCGAACCCCTTGATGCTTGCCTTGCCCGCATTGTCGAAGAACTGGCGGCCGTTGATGAAGTTCTGGGTCTGCAGGTCCTTATAGTCGCTGTAGAACAAGGCGATGTTGGTCCGCAGCCTATTGCCCCAGCTTTGCGTCTTGAGGCCAAGCTCATAGGCCGTCAGCGTTTCCGGTTTGTACGGTATGCCGCTCAAAATGCCGCCAGCGACATAGCCAGTGGACACCTTGCCATAAGCCGTGACCTGATTGTTCGGCCTCCAGGTCAGGATGGCGGCCCAGGTCGCCTTCTTGTAATCGACCTTATAGTCGCCAATACCTAGCTGCCCACCTTGGCCGCCTGATACCGCGTAGATACGGTTTTCGCGCTTGTCGATGGTGTAACGCAGGCCACCTGTCAGATCGAGCGTGTCGGTCAGATGGTAGGTGAGTTGGCCATAGGCCGCGTAACTGTCATTGATCGCGCGCGTCCGTGTCAGGCCGCTGCCGAAAATACTGTCGAGCGACGGGTTGAAGTCCGCCGCATCAATGACGCCGTCGCCATTAATGTCGAAGGGCAGTGGGCCAACCGGCAAGCCGGGGATGACACCTACGGTCGATGTGTCGAGAACAACGCCGTTCGCAACGGGTTGAAATATGCCCAATATGTCGGTGGCGGGAGTGTTTTCATGGAAGTAGAAGAGGCCGGCAGTCAGGTCGAATGCTTCAGACGTGACCTGGACCTGAAACTCCTGGGTGAACTGCTTTTGGCTGGTCGATCGGGACGTCAGCAGGGAAAAGAAAGAATCATTGGGACCAGGGGCGTTAGCAGGGTCTAGGATGCCAGTAATATTCCCTGCGAGCAGGGCCTGAAATTGCGCGGTCGTAAAGCGCAGGCCGCCGGTCGCACCAAGGTCGTAGATGTTCGGATCCTGGCGGAACTTGCGATAGGCAGTGATGCTCTTTAGCGTGATTTCATCGCTCACGGGATAGTTGAAAGTGAGGCTATGTCCTTGCGTCACCACATGTTCCGGGCTTGTGGCGTTGGCGACCGAGGTTAGCCGGTCGGTTGAAATATTGGTGATCCCGCCAAAGAGCGGTTGGAAGGCGATGATCGGCGCCAACAATTCTCCTGATGCATCCGGAATGACGCCGTAACTTTGGATCGCCCGACCAGTGGAACGCGCATCGGTATAGTCGAAACGATAGTCCGCGGTCAGGTCGCCCAGATCCAGTCTTGCCGCGGCGCCCACGCCGTCGACATTGCGTTCACCAAGCCGGTCGGCAATGCGCTGCACGCCGAAGGAGGGGTCGCGCTGACGCAGGTCCAGCGTTCGGCCGCCCAAGAGGTTGCGATAGTCGCCCTCAATTTCGTCATGCAAATAGGAGAGCTTGACCGACAAGGGGCCAAAGGCGGGCAGGTCGACGGAGAGCTTCGTTCGAAACGCATCATAATTGCCATAGGATATCGTCCCGCGAACGCCGAACTCACCCGATGGAGCAGCGGTCACAAGGCTGATCGCGCCACTGGTGGCGTTGCGGCCGAAAAGCGTCCCCTGCGGCCCGCGCAGCACTTCGACGCGTTGAATGTCTGACAGATCGAATATCGAACCTACCGTGCGCCCAATATAGACGCCGTCCAGATAGATGCCGACCTTTGGATCGACCGCATTGTTGGATGTGCCCGACGCTACACCACGTATGATTATGGTGGGATTGGATTGCAGGCCCTGCGTGTTGATCTGAAGACTGGGAGCCAGTCCAGCAAGGTTGCGTACATTGGTGACGCGAAGCTGGTCGAGTTGCTCCGCGCCGATGGCGGTCACGGCCACGGGCACCTTTTGCAGGCTTTCCTCGCGCCTTTGCGCTGTAACGATTATGTCGGCCAGCTGCCCCTGAACCGCGGCCTGCCCGGCCGGGTCGGCAGTCTGCGCCAGGGCCGCTGTCGTGGCGAACGATGATATGCCCGCTAACGCAACGGCAATAAATGAACGCATGGCAATCCCCTTCCTTTCGTCGGGCGATGCCATCCCTCGATACGGCCGCGCTCTTTAAGAGCCCGGACCTTCGACCGCGACCAGATACGCCAACGCGCATCCAGCGACGGACGTTTGGCGGTGTGCCGCCATTATCTTCTTCCTGATGCAGCCTAGTCAGCGGCACGTAGCCGCGAGCCCCTTCTGCATCCTCTCCTGACAGCTTCAGCCAACGATGAGTTCTTCGGCAGCGCTGTCCTGTTTGCATGCAGCGTGTCTTGAAATGATCCCTTCGTCAAGCATTGTCAGCGATCAACGTGGTATGATCGGAGTGACCGGCGACGCGACCGCCAGGATGGCGTGCCATTCGCCGGGCAGAGCAGACGTGCGGCGGTCCAGCTGCGCGATTTCACGCAGTTCTGCCCTGAAACGCTCGATCCGTTCAGCAACGCGCGCAACGCCGACGGGAGAGAGCTTGACCGTCTCTACGCCAAAAATCGTATCGGGGTCGCCATAATCCAGATTGAAGAACAGATGCTTCATATGCTGCTCAAAATGCCGCCGCATCGGCTCGCGCTGCCAGACATGCGCTGGGTCGAGCCTGGCGCGGAGCCTTCCTCCCGGCAACCGGTCGATAAGCGCTAGTCTCTCCAGCCGCTCCACATGCTGAGCGATGCTTTCGGGAGGAATGCCGAAGCCTTCCTCGGCCTCGGAAACTGGCCATCCGGTGACGATGATGAAGAAGACAGTTGAGAGTTCCGGACTCGCTGTCAGCGCCTTTTCCTGGGCAAGCGTCAACTTGTCGGACGACCGGTCGCGAACCGCCGCCTCTTCGGCGATTTCGGTGAGCGTCGTATCGGCGAGCGCGCAGAGCTGCGAGAGAGTGCGCAGACCGAGCCCCCGCCCGTGCAGCCATCTTTTCACCGTGGCGGTGCCGACACCCAGCTTTTGTGAAACGTCCGCCTGGGTGAGACCGGCTGCTCGGAGTCGGCGGCGCAGCGTTGCGAGGAGGAGTTCATGTTCCATGCCGAAGGGGTCGCTGGACGGATGAGAGGGGCTCATCAGATGATCCCTTCCGTTGCGGGAAGGGTGATGTGTTTCAGCCGTCGCGCTAGATTGCATACTGCGATGTTTGATCGCGGACGCTTCCGTGATTGATATCCATCCCTCGACTCTTCGGCTGCACTATTTCGGTGCAGCCGAAGCTTGTTATCGTTGCCGGCCATGATCTCTCCTTCCTCTTGTCTTTCTTAGAAGGGTAAGCGGGACGATACAGCTTACAAGGCGGAAGTGAGCAGGTCTCTCGCTCTGGAGCATTTTCCTGTCGCAATCGGCAATTCTTGGGCATAGCTTGTATGAAGATGCTTGAGGCCGGTCCTGCCATGTTGGTTGGGCGGCGATCAATCTTGGCAGGAGAGGCGGACTTATGAGCCAGTTTTTCGACGATCTTCAGGCGCGGTCGAACAAGGAAGATGTGTCGGACTGGATCCTGATCAGCCAGGAGATGATCGACCAGTTCGCGGAAGCGACAAAGGACCATCAATATATTCATGTCGATCCTGAGCGTGCGAAGCTGTCCCCTTTCGGCGGGACCATCGCCCACGGGTTTCTGACGCTTTCACTGCTGCCATATCTTTGCGCTGATGCGCGCGGTGACATTGTTCCCGAGGGCGCAACCGAGATCAACTATGGCAGCAACAAGCTCCGTTTTCTGTCACCGGTCCGATCGGGCAAGCGCGTGCGCGGCAGATTCAAGGCGCTGGAGATCGTGGAGAAGCGGCCAGGCCAGATACAGCTGACCACCGAGGCGACCGTTGAAGTCGAGGGTGAGGAAAAACCCGCGCTGATTTGCGAATGGATTACCCAGTTCAAGCTTTGAAGCGGAACTTGCCGGACAGCTCCAACAAAAAGCCGTGCCAATCAATTCCATCAAGGAAATGGTGAATTGAAACGGATTCTGGGAAAATGCGGGGAAAAACTGACCTGGAGGTCAGAATTCAGGCGGCGCTGTTGGTTTCGTGGATGCCGAAGGCCATGCGGGCGGCGTTGAGAGTGTAGGAATATTCTTCGCTGCCCGGAACAAGATCATGCCAGTTCCTGCCCGACATGGCAGCGAAACTGTCCTGCCAGATCTTGCAGGCGACCAATTGAATTTCAGTCTCCGTGGGCGCGCGCTGCGCTTTGAGGCAGTCGCGCAAGAGGGCGTGAAAAACGGCGCCCCGCAGCGTTGGGTGGGTCATTGGCATCCTCTCCTGGCAGCCAGCGCTTTGTCCAGCTTGCCGTAAGGGAAAGTTGCACAGCGGAAAAAGCGCGTCAAGCATAGCCCGAAATATCCACGCCGACAGCGCTGCCCTCCTAACCTGTCATAATAACTGCGATCAGCGTTGGACCTGCCGAACTGCCCGACCTTGAGATAAGTCGTTAAAAGCGAAGGCGGATTGCCATGCGACAACCCGCCTTTGCTTTGCGACCATGAAAAGAAGAATTTGACGCCTGCGCGCAGGGTGCGTGGTTCACGAATCGACTCAGCTGTCCTTCGACCGGGTCCGCATCGACCGCCTAGACGATTCCTGCGTGTGGTCTCCCGAGATGCCAGCTTTCGATGGCATGACGGGGAGCGGTTCTTCGCGCTTAGATCAATTGAGGGTCGCACCTCGTTCTCTCTGGAGGCGGAGTGCCATGGCTTGGTAGCGGACGGCGCGTTCATTGTGGAGGGCGATGGTTGCGGGGTGCGCGCCGCGCAGGCGGGCTTCCCTGGCTCGCCGCGCTTCCTGGGCGGCACAAGCGGATAAATGTGATGCGTCATTGGGGCGCATAACCCTTGTCCTCTCTTAATTCTTATGGCCCGAACGATAACGTCGGCCCGTTTCCCACCGCCATTAAGCATGTTAATGCGGCAAAGCTTCTGTTTTTTGACGCCAGTCTGGCAAATGATGTCCGAAGAGGATTTTCTCGGCTTTTCAGGTATTTGAGCGCCAAAATGGCTCGGATTTGCTATCAGCCGCCCTCGTTCCACGACGCATCGCGGAAGATTTCGCGCAGGAAGGCGATGAAGGCGTCCACGGCGGCGGGACGACCGGCGGCGCGGGGGTGGACAGCGTGAACGGCAAGGTCGGCGGGACCTTCCCAATGGTCGAGAACGCGGAGGAGGCGCCCATCCGCGATCAGGTGGCCAACGTCCCATAGCGAGCGCAGGGCGATGCCGACTCCGGTAAGGGCAAGTTCGCGCACGATTTCGCTGCTGTTGGTTCGGACATGGCTCTGGCCGTCGACAAGCTTGCGCGCGCGGCCGTTGACCAGTCGCCATGGCAGCTGCCCGTCGGCGGCGAGCAGCCGGTGGCGCGAAAGGTCGGCGTTCTTTTCCGGCGTGCCATGCGCGGCGAGATAGGCGGGGCTGGCGCAGAGGATGCGGCGGTTGGCGGCGAGATGATGCCCCTCCAAATGGGCGGGAATGTCACTGGATATGCGGATGGCGAGGTCGATCCGATCAGCGAGCAGGTCTTCATAGGCGTCGGACAGATTGAGTTGGAGGTCGATGCGCGGATGCTGTTCCAGGAAGCGGCCGACATGGGGCGCGACGTGCAGGCGGCCGAATGAGGTGGGGGCCGAGATGCGCAGCGGGCCTGACGCGGTTCGACGGCGGTTGGTGACGCGGTCTTCCGCCTGGGCAATGGCGTCGAGGATGGCGACGAGGTCACGGTGAAGGCTGGCGCCCTCCTCCGTCAGGGCGAGGCGGCGCGTGGTGCGGTGGATGAGGCGGACGCCGAGGCGGGATTCCAGGCGAGAGAGGCGTTTGGACATCATCGCGGGCGAGATGTTGAGCAGGCGTCCAGCGGCGGAAAGGCTGCCCGCTTCCACCGCGCGGGCAAAGAGGAGATAATCGGGATCCATCGATGATCTTTTCCTGTGAGGAACAGATGCTTTGAACCTTTATCGTCTAGTGCGAGGATAGCGTGGGGTCTATAGGCTTTGGCGACTGGTTTTCATGATGGAGAGTTGCCCATGAACGGCATGATCGAGAAATCGGGCCTGATGGTGGCCGCTGAACTGGCGCGCTTTATCGATGGCGACGTGCTGCCGGGGACGGGCATCGCGGCGGAGGATTTCTGGCAGGGCGCTGCTGCGATTTTCGCGCGATTCGTGCCGCGCAATGCGGATCTGCTAGCCAAGCGCGACGCTCTGCAGGTGCAGATCGATGCCTGGCATGACGAACATGCGGGGCGGCCGTTCGACGCGGAGGCCTATCGGGCTTTCCTGACGGAGATCGGCTATCTGGTGCCGGAGCCTGCGCCCTTTTCCATCGGTTCGAGCCGGGTGGATGAGGAGTTGGCGAAGCTGGCGGGGCCGCAGCTGGTGGTGCCGATCCTGAATGCGCGGTTCTTGCTCAACGCGGCCAATGCGCGGTGGGGAAGCCTGTATGATGCGCTGTATGGGACCGATGCGATCCCCGGCGCGGCAGCGGGCAAGGGTTATGACCCGGCGCGTGGCGGGCAGGTGATTGCCTGGGCCAAGGCGTTTCTGGACCGGGCGGTTCCACTGGCGGAGGGAAGCTGGGCGGATTGGACCGGGGGCGAGCCGGTGTTGCGGGATGCTTCGCAACTCGCAGGACGGGCAGGGGATAATATCCTGCTGCGCAATCATGGGCTGCATATCGAACTGGTGATCGATGCGGGGCATCCGATCGGGCGGGATGACCCGGCGCACCTGGCCGATGTGGTGCTGGAGTCGGCTTTGTCGACCATCTGCGACCTGGAGGATTCGGTCGCGGCGGTGGATGCTGCGGACAAGGTGGCGGCCTATGCCAACTGGCTGGGGCTGATGAAGGGTGAGCTGGAGGAGAGCTTCGAGAAGAATGGCGCGATGATGACGCGGCGGCTGAATGGCGACCGGTCCTATGTTGCGC
>JAEZCS010000049.1 GCA_023433445.1 Pseudomonadota bacterium
GTCTACAAGACCAGCTTCGAGATCGACCAGCGCTGGCTGCTGGAATTCGCCGCCGACCGCACGCCGTTCATCGACCAGGCGCAGAGCCTCAACCTCTTCATCCCGGCCGATGGCGACAAGTGGGATCTGATGATGCTCCAGTTCCGCGCCTGGGAACTGGGCATCAAGTCGCTTTACTATCTGCGGTCAAAGTCGGTTCAGCGCGCGGGCTTCGCGGGCGGGGTGGAAGCCGACAACACGATCGACGCACCGAAGTTCGAGCTGGCTGGGGGAAGCACAGACTATGACGAATGCCTGGCCTGCCAATGAGCTAATGGGGGGGATGGGCGCGGCGGCGGAAACGCAGGCCGCGCCCACACAATCATCCCCGGAGCCTTCACCCCTCGTCTTGTTCCTCTTCAAAGAGAACGGCGTTGGCACCGGTCGCAGAGAGCCGCACAGTGCCATCCTCATCAACCCCGGCGATCAATCCCTGGCTGATATAATGGTGATGCCCGGCGTGACTTCCCTGGCCGCTATCCGCCTTGATCAGCTTGATACGATCGCCCTCGACATGATCGACAGTGCCGACATGGACGCCATCAGCGCCGATAATCTCGGCATGTTCCTTGATGCTGCTCAGATCAACCATCATATTGCTCCTGTACGGGAAATGACGGGGACCAAACGTCCCGCACCCGCACAGGTTGCGCTTGTCCATTAATTCGCGGAGCCGACCCGATGCCCCTTCTTCAAGCCAGCAAGGTCTACAAGCCTTTCGAATATCCCTGGGCCTATGAATATTGGAAGCGCCAGCAGCAGCTGCACTGGCTGCCCGAAGAAGTGCCGCTGGGCGAGGATTGCCGCGACTGGGCGCAGAAGCTGTCCGATCATGAGCGCAACCTGCTGACGCAGATCTTCCGCTTCTTCACCCAGGCGGACGTGGAAGTGCAGGATTGCTACCACGAAAAATATGGCCGCGTATTCAAGCCGACCGAAGTGAAGATGATGCTGACCGCGTTCAGCAACATGGAAACGGTCCACATCGCCGCCTACAGCCATCTGCTCGACACGATCGGCATGCCCGAAACCGAATATTCGGCCTTCATGCAGTATAAAGAGATGAAGGATAAGCATGACTATCTGAGCCAGTTCGGCGTCGACACGGACGAGGATATCGCCAAGACGCTGGCCATGTTCGGCGGCTTTACCGAAGGGCTCCAGCTGTTCGCGTCCTTCGCGATGCTGATGAACTTCCCGCGCTTCAACAAGATGAAGGGCATGGGGCAGATCGTCACCTGGTCGGTGCGCGACGAAACGCTGCACTGCGAAGGCATCATCAAGCTGTTCCACGCCTTCGTGAAGGAGCGCGACTGCCTGACGCCGTCCGTCAAGGACGACATCATGGACATGTGCCAGAAGACGGTGCGGATCGAGGACGCGTTCATCGACCTCGTCTTCGAAATGGGCCCCGTGCCCGGCATGACGCCCAAGGACATCAAGAAATATGTCCGCTACATCGCCGACTGGCGCCTGGGGCAGCTGGGCCTGAAGCCCATCTACATGATCGACGAGCATCCCCTGCCGTGGCTGACGCCGCTGCTGAACGGGGTGGAGCACGCCAACTTCTTCGAAACCCGCGCGACGGAATATTCGAAGGGCGCGACGCGGGGCCAGTGGAACGAGGTATGGGACGCCTTCGACCGCCGCAAGACGCTCAAGACCGGCAGCGCCGCCAATGTGGATGAGCCGAGCGATCCCGACATGTTCAAGGCTGCGGGGATCGCGGCGGAGTAGCGACATTCGCGAGATCGGTAATTATGGCAAAAATTCCTGCGCACTGCACTTGTTGCGGCTTACAGTTTTTCTCCGATAGCTTTATCGGGGGAACTGGCGCACGAAACATTACGCTGCGGGGTAATAAAACGACTTGTCCTCGGTGCGGAGGTCGCGCGAATTTCGTAGACGGCATCTTCGATTTGCAAGATGATCGACTTCATCT
This sequence comes from Pseudomonadota bacterium, assembly GCA_023433445.1. Classification (GTDB taxonomy): domain Bacteria; phylum Pseudomonadota; class Alphaproteobacteria; order Sphingomonadales; family Sphingomonadaceae; genus Sphingobium. Next base: position 1,982 of record JAEZCS010000049.1, read on the forward strand.
TGTGGATGGACCTCCACTAACCCATGCTATGATGGCTCGCTTGCAGCAGGTCATCGATAAAGCGAAAGGGCAGATCGGGGAATCTGAACGCCTACTGGCAGAAGTTGCTGAAGTCAGCCCAGAACTGGCAGCAGAAATCCGAAAACGGGGGTTGCCCTACTTTGTGATACTGCTTGTTCTTATATGGCTCATCAAAAGCGTAAGCTTAAACATAACAGTAGATCTGAACCGACTTATCGATCAGGCGGCAAATATCGAGCAACAAATCCAACCGAACGATGTATTAGAAAGTCCCTTCCCCCAAGCTGAAAAGGTTGGGACATTGCAGAAAATGCCTGGTCAAACCACAGCGCTGAGCCGCCAAGTGCGGCGTCAAATGGAACGGCGGTCAGGAAAAAGCTATTGGTCAGTGGCGTGAAGTTACTATCACGTAGGCGGATATTTCCGCCGCGTATGGATAATCGTCAGCACGTCCAGCTCGGTATCTGAGGCGATCCGATAGACGATCAGATAGGGCAGCCCAACCACAGAAAATTCGCGCGTGCCTTCAACTGACCCAGCTCGGCCCAGTAGGGGAAACTGCCCGAACATCATTGCGGTCTGGACGATGCGGGCGACAACGCGGTCAGCTGCCCGCTCATCATCTTCGGCGATCCAGTCCCTTATCGATCGCAGATCATCCTGCGCCTGTGGTGTGAAGTTAACGTTCAAGACCGAAGTCGCGCAGTATCTTTTCCAAAGGGATTAACCTGTCCCGATCTTCCGCTTGCACCAACCCGCGCTCTATCTTGGCCCGCTTCCACCCGTCATACCCACGCTGTGCTGAAGAAGCGTGCTCGGTAATCTTGTCACGGATGTGAGTGCCAGGATTCATAGATCCAAATATGCAGGATATTTTCTAAATTGCAAGGAAACGGCGGAAAAGCTTGCGATAAAGCCAATCCAGAAGGACGTATCAACCGAGCACGGCCGAGAAATCATTGGATGGTCTCCATTTGCTTGCCATCCGAAAAAGCCGCTGCCGAGGAGCGTCCAGTCTCCTGCACCCCCACTGAACACCCCGTTTTATTCCGTTCATGCAACGTTCGCCTAACCCATGTGTTTTCCTCCACAGCCTGATACATATGGCAAGGAGCATCACATGAATTTCTCGATCAAGCGCGCCATTGCCGCTTTTTCGCTGGGTGCGATGACGTTGACTGGCGTTGCTGCGACCCCTGCTTTGGCTCAAGGCCGCGATGTGCGGATCGACGCGAAGGATTTTGCGCGGGAACAGCGGAATGCGCGCAATGATCGGCGCAGGGATGTCCGCGAGGCCCGGCGCGACTATCGCAAGGACGTTCGCGAGGCGCGGCGTGATCGGCGTGACGACCGCCGCGACAATCGCTGGAAGCGGCCGGGCAGGACCGTCTACAATTATGACTGGAACCGCCCGGATCCTCGCTATGGCAATCGCTATCGCCCCGACCGCTATTATCGCAGCGGCTATGAGCCGATCCGCGTGACGCGCAACACGCGCATCTATCGCGGCTATGACGATCGCTATTATTGCCGCCGCTCGGACGGCACGACCGGCCTGATCGTCGGCGCTGCGCTGGGCGGCCTGCTCGGCAACCAGCTCGATCGCGGTGGGTCCAACCTGCTGACCACCCTGCTTGGCGGCGGCGCGGGCGCTCTGCTTGGCCGGGAGATTGATCGCGGCGGGGTGAGCTGCCGCTAACGCTTGCCGTTAAATACGGCACCAGGGCTGGCGTGACCCCGTCCAGGGCCGCGCCAGCCCTTCTGCGATCAGCATCGCTCCGATCGATTGGCCGCCACGGCTGACCACACGCAGCGCCCGGCCATAGCGATCCCTGTCCCGGCTAACCGGCTGGAGCGAGAAAGCCCCGGCGTTCAGCAACAGCAGCAGCCGCTCAGTCGCGCGTTTTCCGCGCGCAAGCTCCGCCACGCAGCGGGGCTGATGCGTTTCAGGCGTGTCGATGTCCGCGATGCGGATCTTCTCGCCCCCCATCCAGAATGTGTCGCCATCCACCACGCAATCCGTACCGCCGCCACGCTCGCAAAGGGTGAAGCGCTGGGCGACGGCTGATGATGGGGTGAGGGCGGCGAATGCGATGAAGAGGGCGAGCGGGACGGGGCGGATAACCATCGCGCGACCATAGGCCTCGCGCTTTCCGCCGCCCGCTCAAGCTGGTCCGCTTTCCCTCCGTTCCGGGGGAAAGGGGGAGGGTTTAGCGGTCTTCCTGCGTGCCCTCGCCCGTCATGTCGTCCTCATCGTCCATATTTTCGGTATCGACCTGGCCGAGCGCGCCTTCCTCGTCATCCATCTGCGGCTCGCCGGCAAAAGCGTCGAAATCCATATGTCCGGATCGGTTCATTCCCTCCATCCGCTCGACCAGGTCGGGGGTGTCGTCGGGGATGATCTGGGCCGGGTTGGGGCGGCCGCCGCGCTCGCTGTCCTCGGACAGGTCGGTGCTGCGGACGCGGGCGTCGTCGCTCACCGTCTGCGCCTGGGCATCTTCCTCGCGCTGTTCGTCATTTTCTTCGGGAATGTCGGGAAAGCGGTCTTTCTCATTTGCGTCCATGGCGTGTCTCCTTGCCCCCTCAACGGATCAATCCCGCCGCCGTTCCTCGCCGCCCAAAAGCCGCTGGACGCGGGCGGCGGCATGGGGCAAGAGCCGCCACGATTCCTAACCCGTTTCCGTTCGAAGGAACTTCCCCCCATGTCCCGCACGCTCATTTCCTCGGGCTCGCCTTTCGAGGCGCAGGTCGGCTATTCCCGCGCTGTCGTCCAGGGCGACTGGTGCTTCGTCGCCGGCACCACCGGCACTGATCCCGAAACCAAGGCGATGCCCGAAAGCGTCGTCGACCAGACGGCCAATGCGCTGAAGGTCATCGGCAAGGCGCTGGAGGAGGCGGGCTTCTCCTTCGCCGACGTCGTGCGCGTGACCTATTATATCACCGACCCCGCCTATTGGGACGAGCTGGGCAAGGCGACCGCGCCCGTATTCGGTGAGATTCGCCCCGCGGCCAGCTGCATCGTCACCGGCCTTATCAAGCCGGAGATGAAGGTCGAAGTCGAAGTCACAGCGTTCAAGGGGTGATGGCCATGATTACCATGTATGGCATCAAGAATTGCGACACGATCAAGAAGGCGCGCAATTTCCTGGACAATGAGCGCGTCTCCTACAGCTTCCACGATTACAAGGTGTCGGGCGTCGACAGGGGCAAGTTGGAGGAATGGGTGATGGAGCATGGGTGGGAAACCATCCTCAATCGCTCAGGCACCACCTTCAAGGCGCTGGACGCGGGCGACAAGGCGCATATCGATGCGGAGAAGGCGATCCTGCTGATGAGCACCAACCCCTCCATGATCAAGCGGCCGATCTTGGACGTGGGCGGCCGGACCGTCGTGGGCTTCAAGGCGACGACCTATGAAGAGGCGCTGAGCAAGGTGAAGGCCTGACCCGTCGCGCGGCGGCTTGTCAAATGAGGCGCGTGGGCGAATAACGGGAATATGCTTTCGCAGAAGACCCGTTACGCCATCCGTGCTCTCCAGCATCTCGCCGACCGCTACCGCCAGGGGCCCGTGCCCCTGAACGAGATTGCGACGCGGCAGAATATTCCGGCGAAGTTCCTGACGGTGATCCTGTCGGAATTGTCGCGCGAAGGGCTGGTCGCGACGCAGCGCGGGCGCGACGGCGGCTATTGGCTCGCATTGGCGCCGGTCGACATCAGCTATGGCGATATTGTGCGGCTGACGCGCGGGTCGCTGGCGCTGACGCCCTGCGCCAGCCGATTCGCGCATGAAAGCTGCACCAACTGCCTGCCCGAATCGGAATGCAGGCTGCATCGCGTAATGCTGCGCGTGCGTGATGAGACGGCGCGGGTGCTCGACGGCATCAGCCTGGCCGAGCCGCTGGCGATGGAAGGGGCGGAGTAGCCCTTGCGCCGGGCGCGCGGCTTCGCCACATCTCCGCCATGACCACGCCTCCGCTCAAAGCCGCGCTAATCCCTGTCACGCCCTTGCAGCAGAACTGCACGCTCTTCTGGTGCACGGCCACCAATCGGGGCGCATTCGTCGATCCGGGTGGTGACCTGCCACGGCTGAAGGCCGCCGCCGAGCAGCAGGGGGTGACGATCGAAAAGATATTGGTGACCCACGGCCATATAGACCATTGCGGCGAGGCGGGAACGCTGGCCAAGGAACTCGGCGTGCCGATCGAAGGGCCGCATGAGGCGGATCGCTTCTGGATCAGCCGCCTGGAAGAAGACGGCCGCAGCTATGGCGTCAATGGCAAGATCTTCGAGCCTGACCGCTGGCTGTCCGATGGCGATCAGGTGACGGTCGGCAATCTGGTGCTGGACGTCTATCACTGTCCCGGCCACACGCCGGGCCATGTGGTTTTCCACCATGCGCCCAGCAAGCTCGCCATCGTGGGCGACGTGCTGTTCCAGGGGTCGATCGGCCGCACCGACTTCCCGATGGGCAATCATCAGGATCTGATCGACGCGATCACGGGCAAGCTCTGGCCGTTGGGCGGCGACACCGCCTTTGTCCCCGGTCACGGCCCCATGAGCAACTTCGCCCATGAGCGGCGCACCAATCCCTTCGTGGGGGACGCGGTGCTCGCCTGAGCGGCTTCAGACCTGCGCGGCCAAGGCTGGCGGCGCAGGAACGGCGCGGGTCGCGCTGTAGGCGGCATAGAGAGCGGCGAGCGCGAGGGCGGCGGTGATGGCCCAGGTCAGCAATACGCCTGCCGCCCGCCACAGGGTCGGCTGATCCGCATCCATGCCGAAAGGATGAACGATCCTCCCCACGATAAAAGCGCATCCCCCGATCCAGAGCCACAGCGGTGACCCCAGCGCCAGTTCGACGAGCGCGAAGAGGATGAGGACGATCGGCGTATATTCGATGAAATTGGCATGGGCGCGCATGCGGCGGGCCAGCAAAGAGTTTCCTCCATCGCCATGCAGCGTCTTGGTCGCCAGGCGAATCCGTACGCAGCGCGTCGCCAGCCACAGGTTGATCAGCGCGCATGCGGCAGCCAGAGTCAGCGTGATAGGCAACAGCATGATCGTCTTCTCCCCGTTTCTCTATGATGGGCCAAGGTAGCCGGGATGCTGCCAAGGGCAAGGAAGGACTTGCGCCCGGATCAAAAAGCGCTATAGGCGCAGGGCTTCGCGATCACCCGGGCCGCATGGGTCTGCGGCGCCTGTGGCGTCGGCATCCCATCGGATTACGGCCAGTCGCTTAACCAGATTTAATTATGGAATAAGGTGCCGACATGGCTGTCCCAAAGAGGAAAACTTCCCCGTCCCGCCGTGGCATGCGCCGCAGCCACGATGCGCTGCGCGTCGAAGCCTATCAGGAATGCTCGAACTGCGGTGAATTGAAGCGCCCGCACAATCTGTGCGAGGGCTGTGGCCACTATAACGGCCGCGAAGTCGTTGCCGTCGGGGCCTGACGACACCCTCCCTCCTGCAAAGGTGTCCTGAAGTGTCCAGCCAACCGCGAATCGCAATCGACGCGATGGGCGGGGATGAAGGCGTGCGCGTGATGATGGCGGGTGTTGCGCTCGCCCGTCACCGCCACGAAGGGCTGCGCTTCATCCTTTTCGGAGACGAGGCGCGGATCAAGTCCGCTCTCGATAATCACCCGAATCTCCGGGCCGCGTCCGAAGTCGTGCACGCCAGCGATGTCGTGTCTTCCGGGGACAAGCCCAGCGTGGCGATCCGCAAGAAGGCCAGCTCCATGAGCATGGCCATCGCCGCCGTTAAGGCAGGCGAGGCGGGTGCTGCGGTGTCGGCCGGCAATACCGGTGCGCTGATGGCGATGGCCAAGCTCGCGCTGCGCACCATGCCTGGCGTCGATCGCCCTGCTCTGGCGGCTATGCTGCCCACGCTGGGTGACAATGACGTGGTGATGCTGGACCTTGGCGCCAACACGGAATGCGATGCCCGCAACCTGGTGCAGTTCGCCGTGATGGGGGCCGCCTATGCGCGTATCGCCTTAGATCTGAAACGCCCCCGCGTTCGCATCATGAACATCGGTACGGAAGACATGAAGGGCACGGAGGAAATCCGTGACGCTGCCGCTATCCTGCGCGCCGCGACCAGCCTTCCCCTGTCATTCGACGGCTTTACCGAAGGCGACAAGATCGGGCGTGGCGAGGCTGATGTGATCGTCAGTGACGGTTTTTCGGGCAATGTCGCGCTGAAGACGGCGGAGGGCACGGCCCGTTTCGTCACCGACCTGCTGCGCACCGCCTTTACCAGTTCGATCCGGTCCAAGATCGGCTTCCTGATTTCCAAGCCCGCCATGCATCTGCTCAAGCATCATCTGGACCCGAACAACCATAATGGTGCGGTTTTCCTGGGGCTGAACGGCGTGGTGGTGAAGAGCCACGGCAGCGCCAATGACAAGGGCGTGGCCAATGCCGTCCATGTCGCCGCGCGGCTCTTGGAAGAAGATATCACGCGACGCATCGCCGCCGACATGGCGGGTGTCAGCGCGCTTTCGGGCGTGGCGTCCAAGCAGGAGCTCGCCGCAAAGTGATCCGCAGGTCCGTTCTTCTGGGTACGGGGTCCGCTCTCCCGGTTCGCGCCGTCAGCAATGCTGAACTGGCGGAAACCGTGGATACGAGCGACGAATGGATCGTCGAGCGCACGGGCATTCGGAACCGCCATATCGCGGGCGACGGCGAGACGACCTCCAGCCTCGCAACCGATGCCGCAAGGGCCGCGCTGGAAGCGGCGGGCCTTGCCGCGCAGGACATCGACCTCATCATCCTTGCAACGGCGACGCCGGACCAGACCTTCCCGGCAAGCGCAACCATCGTTCAGGCCGCGCTCGGCATCAACGATTGCGTGGCGTTCGACGTAGCGGCGGTCTGCTCGGGCTTTCTCTATGCAGTCACGGTAGCGGACAGCATGATCCGCTCCGGCGCGGCGCAACGCGCGCTCGTTATCGGTTCCGAGACGTTCAGCCGCATCCTCGACTGGGAAGACCGCACCACCTGCGTCCTGTTCGGGGACGGGGCGGGGGCGATCGTGCTGGGCGCTGAGGAAAGCGCGGAAGGGGCGCGGGGCATCCTGGCAGCCAAGCTGCATGCCGATGGCCGACATAACCAACTTCTCTATGTGGATGGCGGACCTTCGACCACGAAAACGGTCGGCAAGCTGCGCATGAAGGGGCAGGAAGTGTTCCGGCATGCCGTCGTTAACCTCGCCTCCGTGCTGACGGAAGTGATGGAAGTCGCGGGCCTTGGCACGGACCAGATCGACTGGCTGATCCCGCATCAGGCGAACGCCCGCATCCTCGACGCAACGGCCCGGAAGCTGAAATTGGCGCCGGATCGGGTCGTCGTGACGGTCGATCGTCACGCCAATACTTCCGCCGCTTCGGTACCATTGGCGCTTGACGTGGCGATGAGGGATGGCCGCATCCAACAAGGCGACCTGCTGGTGCTGGAGGCGATGGGCGGCGGCTTCACCTGGGGCGCTTGCGTCCTGCGGGTCTAACCCAAGGTATATACCTCGGAATTCTTTAGATTTATTCGGCAGGGCATCTTGCCGAATCGCTTGTCATATCGCAGGATTTGCTGTTGCCGTCGGCATGTAACCGGCGGACGAAGGTGGGGACTTTCGATGACTAGCACTGGTACCCTGACACGCGCGGATCTGGCGGAGAGCGTCAATCGGCATATCGGCCTCTCTCGATCGGAAGCCGCAGCGCTCATCGAGTCCATATTGGAGCATATGACGTCCGCGCTCGAACGCGGGGAAAATGTGAAGATATCGAGCTTTGGAACCTTCGTGTTGCGTGACAAGACCCAGCGGATGGGGCGCAACCCGAAAACGGGTGTCGAGGTGCCGATCGAGCCGCGCCGGGTGCTGACGTTCCGCGCCAGCCAGACGATGCGCGACCGCGTCGCCGCATCCTGACACAGGCGGCCGGGCCGCCACGGTTTTCCTGTGGTTGACCTTTGCGCCGCGATAGGTGCAACATCATGCCATGGCAAAGGCAGAGGGTGCATTTCTGACAATCAGCGAGCTGTCCGGGGAACTGGGGCTGCCGCAGCATATCTTGCGCTACTGGGAAACGCGCTTTCCGCAGCTGCGCCCGCTACAGCGTTCGGGTAATCGCCGCTATTATCGGCCCGCCGATGTGGCGCTTGTCCGGCGCATCAATCAGTTGCTGAATGTGGAAGGCTTCACGGTACGGGGCGCGCAGAAGGCATTGGCCGAGCATGGTGGAGCGACGGATGCCAAGTCTGGCCCTCCGCCTGCCGCGCAACCTTCAACAGCGGCAACAGGAGCGTCTGCGGAATTGCTCCAGCGCTTGCAAGCCATCCGGACGACACTGGCTCACGCGATCGGCGAATGAGGATCAGAGTGTTCGCGCATATATAAGGTCGCGGAACGGAACATCGCCAACCATGAATGTGGTTTCCCCGATTTCCACAAATCCGTGCCGAGCATAGAAACGGCGCGCGCGATCATTATGCGGATAGACGGCGAGCAGCATCCGCTTCGCCCGGCGATGGCGCGCTTGATGGGCAATCAATTCCATAAGCTCGTCGCCTCGCCCACCGCCCTGCCATGGTCCGAGCAAGTATATCCGTTTTATTTCGACATCATCGCGATCGGTGGGAATGGGAAGGTCCGGGGGCGTCAGCATCGCATAGCCCACGGGCGCACCCAATGGCGTTTCGCCAATCAACAACTGCTGCGCCGGGTCGTGAAGTGCGGCCTGATAATAGCTTTCCGAATGGGCCAGCTCGATATGGGCGATCAGCGCATTCCCGGGATGGTCATGGGCAAAGCTTGCGAGAAAAGTCGCGCCGCCCAGCTGCGAAAGCGCCAGGGCGTCTGAAGGAACAGCCTGCCGCCAATGGATGGGCGTCATAGGGCCGCCCTTCAGCGGGTACCCGGACCCAAGGCCGGATCAAGGTCGCGCGGACGCGTAAAGCTGACCAGAACGGCCGTATCCTGGCGGGTGTCCGCCCAATGATCGATGGCCAGGTCCAGCACCGCGAGGCTGGCAGTCGGGAATTTCACCTCAACATCTTCCCGGAGCGGGCTGGCGCCATTATCCGGCACCAGTTCAAGGATCAATTCCTCCAGGCCCGGATTATGGCCCGCGAGGATGACGCTGTCGGCCGCCTCAGGCAGATCGCGCAGCACATCAAGCAATGTGGCGACGGACGCCAGATAGATGCGCCGGTCCCAATGAGGATCGAGCGGCTGGCCATAACTTTCCAGGAACGTATCGAGCGTCTGAACCACGCGCTTGGCGGGAGAGGCGACAAGATGGTCGAATTGCATTTTCCGGCCGCGCGCATATTGGCCGATCAGCAGCGCCGCCTTTTCCCCGCGCCGGTTCAGCGGCCGGTCGAAATCCCGCTCTACCGGATCGTCCCAGTCGGACTTGGCGTGGCGCAACAGGGTCAACCGCTTCATCTTTGCTCCAGGTCGTGGGTGCCGGATTCGTCTCCCTGTTGCCCTAGCGGCATGCCGTCGCCATTGCCAGCGCGGGAATGGGCGCTGACCGCAATGATCGCTTCGTCCAGGGTGACGCGGCGAATGGGCGTGCCCGGTGGAAAGGCGCTGAGCAAGCGACTGGGCATGGCGGCCGACAAGATGACGAAGCTGCCGCGATCCTCGGCCCGGCGGATGAGGCGGCCAAATGCCTGTGCCAGCCGTGCGCGGATCAGCCGGTCGTCATAGGCGGCGCCACCTCCGGCGAGACGGCGGGCGGCATGCAGCACCGTGGGCTTTGACCAGGGAACCCCCTCCATCACGACGAGCCGCAGTGAATGGCCGGGCACATCGACCCCATCGCGCAAGGCATCGGTGCCGAGCAGCGATGCGCGCGGGTCATCACGGAATATGTCGATCAGCGTACCCGTGTCCATCGGATCGACATGCTGCGCGTAAAGCGGCAGGGCAGCGCGCGCGAGGCGGTCGGCGATGCGCGCATGGACCGCGCGCAGGCGCCGTATCGCGGTGAACAGGCCCAGCGTGCCGCCGCCTGCCGCCTCGATCAGCCGGCCATAAGCGCCGGACAGCGCGGCAATGTCCCCGCGCTTGATGTCGGTGACGATCAGCACTTCGGCGCGGCCGGGATAGTCGAACGGGCTTGCTGCCTCGAACCGCTCGGCGCCGCGCGGAAGATGGCTTGCTCCGCTGCGGCTTTCGGCATTGTCCCAATCGCCGCCGCCCTTGAGCGTTGCCGATGTGACCAGCACGCCTTGCGCCGGTTTCAGCACGGTTTCGGCGAGGGGCCGGGTCGGGTCCAGCCAGTGGCGGTGGATGCCGATGTCGAACTCGCGGCCCTCAATGCGGTCGACCGTCATCCAGTCGACGAAATCCGCGTCAGCCGGGCCCCCGATCCGGGCCAGCAGCGCCAGCCATGCGGCGATAAGGTCGCACCGCCAGCCAAGCGAGGCGATCGCGCCTTCGATCCGTGCGCGGGCCGCGCCGTCCAGCCAATCGGGCGCATCCTCGATCACCGCTTCTAAACGCTTCCCCAGCCGGTTCAGCGGTCGCAGCAACGCATCGAGCGCCAGCGCGGCATCCTGCGCCGCCTCCACCAGCGGGCCATCGGGCTCGGCGACTTCGGTTTCCAGACCATAGCCCGCGTCTGCTTCACCCACGTCGGCGGCGCGGGCAAAGACGGTGCCACGCACCGCCGCGAGTAGCTGTTCGAGCGGCCCGAAAGGCTCGCCCGCCACGATCCGCTTCAACCATTCGTCGGCGGGCAGGGCGCGGGCGGCATCCGCTGCCGCGCGGATCGCCTCGCCACCTTCCTCATCATAGCTGGCGAGGTCCGACAGGCGGGCGGCAAGACCCCGCCGCCGCCCCCGCGAATTACCTTCCGGGCCCATCACCCAGCGGCGCAACTCGATCGCTTCCTGTCCTGATAGCGCAACGGAAAAGGTGGAATCGGCCGCGTCGAAAAGATGATGGCCTTCGTCGAAGATGATGCGTTGCGGCCGCTGACCGGTTTCCCGCCCGCGCGCCGCGTTGATCATGACGAGCGCATGATTGGCGATGACGATGTCCGCGTCAGCCGATGCGCGGGCCGACCGTTCGATGAAGCATTTGCGGTAATGCGGGCAGCCTGCATAGATGCACTCGCCCCGGCGGTCGGTCAGCGCGGTCGATCCGTTGCGGCGGAACAATGTAGGGAGCCAGCCGGGCAGGTCGCCGCCGACCATGTCGCCATCCTTGCTGAACGCCGCCCAGCGCGCGACAAGCTGGGCAAGGATCGCGGCTCGGCCCGAAAAGCCGCCCTGCAGCGCGTCCTCCAGGTTCAAAAGGCAAAGATAATTTTCCCGTCCCTTGCGGATCACCACGCGGCGCGCAGCCGTCGCCGGATCGGGGAAGAGGCGCAGGCTTTCGCGGTCAAGCTGCCGTTGGAGCGCCTTGGTATAGGTCGATATCCAAACCGTGCCCTGCGCCTCCGATGCCCAGAGCGACGCGGGGGCGAGATAACCCAATGTCTTGCCGATCCCGGTGCCCGCCTCTGCCAGCAACATGTTCGGTTGATCCCGATGCTGTCGCGGGCGGAAACTTTCCACGGCGGCTGCGGCATAGGCGCGCTGTCCGGGACGGGCTTCCGCCGCGCTGCCGGTCAGATGCGCCAGGCGCGCCAGTACCGCTTCTTCATTGAGGGAGATGGTGCGGGGCGCCGGACGCGGCGGCGCTTCTTCCCATTCCGGCAAGCGCGAGAACAGCCAGCGTTCTGCTTCGGGTGGTCGGCTGATCCGGGGCGCGACAAGCGGTGCCCACGGCCAACGCAGGCGGTGCAGCGTTTGGGCGGAGGTCCAGCCGCCCTCGCGCTCTGCCCAAGTTGGCGAGCCGAGCCTGTCGAGTAGCGCTGTCGTCGCGGCCTGCAGGAGTTGCGGAATGTCCGCTTCGCTGCCCGGACGCTCCAGGCCAAGTGCTTCGGCCAAACCCTTCGGCGTTGGCACCAGGAATCTGGCGGGATGGACGAAAGCCCAAAGCTCCAGCAGGTCGAGGCCATTCAGTTCAGGATAGCCAAGCCGTTGCCCGGCAAGCGGCGCGTTGAGCAGCAAGGTGGGGGTTTCGGCAGCGCAGGAAATGGCCGCGCCCTTTGCGATCGCTTGGGTTCTGCCGCCTTCGCGCAGCCAGATCCCACCATGGCTGGCATGAAGGGCGGGCAGGGCAGTTGCGTCGATCACTCCCGTCGCTTAGGCGAGCGGGAACAAAAGGGAAACCGGAAAAAGGCTCAATTCAGCTTGCGCGGCGTCCAAATCCGCTTGGCTGAGACAGGAAGGGACGCGCCGAAAATCCTCGTTCACCACGCGGGTGCACCAGCGGGGAGCGCATGCGGGTTCGCGCCATCTCCAGCATGTCGAACAGCGGACCGTCTACCAGTTCATACGGAAAGCGGACGCCCATGCGGTCGGGTTCGGACCACTGCACCGTGGCGAAGACGGTCTGTGCTTCAAAGCCGATCTGGCACTGGCTGCGAACTGGCAAGCTGCATCCACGGATCAGCGCGCCGCCTTCGCTCAGGTCGACTATGGTACCTTCCAGGCTGTCGAGCACGGTCGTCACGACAATGTCGATGTCGACGATGATACGTTGGCGACTGCGCGCGATATGCATGGTGTCTGTTATCCCCCTTGATCAGGGGAATCATGCCGCATCAGGGTTAATCAAGGTTAAACATAATCATTGTCGTTCGAGAGGTGGCGGCTAACAGGCATTGCGGAAAGCCGTTCCATTTCGCGGCTGCCGAGGCTAGGGGCATGTGCATCATGACCGTGTCCGATATTCTCCGCACCGCCGCTCAGGCGTCCAAGGCCTGGCCTTATGAAGAAGCGCGCAAGCTGCTGAAGCGCTATCAGAAGGGCGCCCCTGAAAAAGGCTATATCCTGTTCGAAACCGGCTATGGCCCGTCGGGCTTGCCGCACATCGGGACCTTCAACGAAGTGTTGCGCACGACGATGGTTCGCAACGCTTATCACGCGCTGTCCGATGTTCCCACGCGCCTGATCGCGTTCAGCGACGACATGGATGGACTGCGCAAGGTTCCGGACAATGTGCCGAACCAGGCGATGCTGGCCGAACATCTCGGCAAGCCGCTGACGCAGGTGCCCGACCCGTTCGAGAAGTTCGAAAGCTTCGCGCACCATAATAATGCGATGCTGCGGGACTTCCTGGACCGCTTCGGTTTCGACTATGAGTTCGTCTCGGCCACGGATCGCTATACCTCCGGCGCGTTCGACGACGCGCTGAAGAATGTCCTGCGCCATTATCAGGACATCATGGACATCATGCTGCCGACCCTGCGCAAGGAACGGCAGGCGACCTATTCGCCCGTGCTGCCGATCAGCCGTAAGAGCGGCATCGTCCTTCAGGTGCCGGTCGAGGTGCTGGACGCCGAGGCAGGCCTCGTCCGCTTCGAGGATGAGGGCGAGATCGTCGAGCAGTCGATCCTCTCAGGC
>JAEZCS010000112.1 GCA_023433445.1 Pseudomonadota bacterium
CCGTGGCCCGGACGATGTCAGCAGCGAAAAGGGGTCTGCCTCTGCCGGTTGCTCGACAATCGTGCCCTCCAGCTTCAACAGCAGTGCGCCACTGCTTACGCTGCGCACAGGCTTGGGAGACCAGGATAGGGCGGCGTAGAGCAGGCCGAAGAAGCCGAGCAGGAACAGCAGAACCAGCCCGTCCTTGATCGCGACCAGTATCCGCCAGACGCCCTTTACAAATGCCAATTCGCCGCTTCCTTATCCTTGCTTGCCCGAGCTATCCGATCGTTCCGTCCACTGCAATGTGGGACGGCAGTCGGGGAGCGCAAGCTTGCGCCCGTCATTTCCGGCGTTATGGGAGGCGCCATCATCGCTCTTAGTGCAGGAGATGCGTTACATGCCCACCCTCGTTCTGATCCGCCATGGCCAATCCGCCTGGAACTTGGAAAACCGCTTCACTGGCTGGTGGGATGTGGGCCTGACCGAAAAGGGCGTTGAGGAAGCGAAAGCCGCCGGTCAGCTTATGTCGGCAAAAGGGCTCGACTTCGACCGCTGCTTCACTTCGGTCCAGACCCGCGCGATCAAGACGTTGAACCTTGCGCTTGAGGAAATGGGCCGTCTCTGGCTTCCGGTTGAAAAGGACTGGCACCTGAATGAGCGCCATTATGGCGGGCTCACCGGCCTCGACAAGGCGGAAACGGCGGCGAAACATGGCGACGCGCAGGTGAAGATCTGGCGCCGCAGCTTCGACATTCCCCCGCCGGTGCTGGAGCCGGGCGGTGAATTCGACCTGTCGAAGGACCGCCGCTACGACGGCATCGCCATCCCATCGACGGAGTCCCTGAAGGACACTATTGCTCGCGTGCTGCCCTATTGGGAAAGCCGCATCGTGCCGGAACTGAAGGCTGGCAAGCGCGTCCTCATTTCCGCCCACGGCAACTCACTCCGTGCGCTGGTAAAGCATCTGTCCGGCATTCCCGACGATGAGATCACCGAACTGGAAATCCCGACCGGCCAGCCCATCGTCTATGACCTGGCCGATGATCTGACGGCCAAGGACCGCTATTATCTGTCGGATCGTTGAGCCGTCCAAATCCCGCATTGCCCCTTTCCGGTCCTGCCGCTAAGGGGCTTTGCTTTCCGCGCCATCAGGGGAAGTCAGGCGAATGACCGGAGAGAGCGCCGCCAGCGTCGGCATTATCATGGGATCGCGATCCGACTGGGAAACCATGCGCCATGCGGCCGAGACGCTAAGGGCGCTGGGCGTCCCGCATGAATGCAAGGTCGTGTCTGCTCACCGCACGCCGCAGCGCCTCTATGATTATGCGACTGGCGCGGTGTCTCGTGGGCTAAAGGTCATCATCGCGGGGGCAGGGGGCGCGGCTCACCTTCCCGGTATGGCAGCATCGATGACGCGCCTGCCGGTCCTCGGTGTGCCCGTAGAATCAAAGGCGTTGAAGGGGATGGATTCCCTGCTGTCCATCGTCCAGATGCCCGGCGGCATTCCGGTCGGAACGCTCGCGATCGGCAAGCCTGGAGCGATCAACGCGGCGCTGCTCGCCGCGTCGATCCTCGCCACCACCGATGAGGAACTGGCCGAGCGGCTGGAGATGTGGCGCGAAAAGCAGACGAACGATGTCGCGGAGACGCCAGAATAAGATGACGACTATCGCGCCCGGTTCCACCATCGGCATCCTTGGCGGCGGCCAGCTTGGTCGCATGATCGCGATCGCCGCCGCGCAGCTTGGCTATCGCACCCATATCTATGCGCCGGAAGAAAGCGGCCCCGCCGCAGATGTGTCCCGCTCTTGGACGCGTGGCGCTTACGAGGACGCTCCCACGCTGTCCGCCTTCGCCGACAGCGTCGACGTCGTCACTTACGAGTTCGAAAATATCGATCCCTCCGCCGTCGAGGTGCTTTCCAATCACGGCCTCGTCCGCCCGGGCGCCTACGCCCTGCGCGTGGCGCAGGACCGGCTCGCCGAAAAGAATTTCGTCCGCGACCTTGGCGGCCTGACTGCGCCTTTCGCTTCGGTAGAAAGTCTCGATGATCTGCATCAGGCGATCACCAAGGTCGGCAATCGCTCGATCCTGAAGACCAATCGCATGGGCTATGACGGCAAGGGGCAGGCGCGCCTCAACGGCTCCGAAGATGCTCCCGCGGCCTGGGATGCCATCGGCCAGCAAAGCGCCATCCTGGAAGGATTCGTGACCTTCGAGGAGGAGTTCTCCGTTATACTGGTTCGCGGTGCGGATGGCGAAGTTCGCTTCTGGGACTCGCCCGCCAACGTCCATGTCGACGGTATTCTTTCCACCTCCACCGCGCCCGCTGGCTCTCGCATAGAAGCGCAGGTCGATGCAGCGCGTACCCTGGCCGCACAGGTCGCCGAAGCGCTCGGCTATGTCGGCGTCCTGACGCTCGAGTTTTTCGCCAGCGCCGATGGCCCGGTCTTCAACGAGATGGCTCCCCGCGTTCACAATAGCGGCCACTGGACGATCGAAGGCGCCGTCACCAGCCAGTTCGAAAATCATGTCCGCGCCATTTGCGGCCTGCCATTGGGCGACACCAGGCTCGCAGCGCAACGGGTCGAGATGCACAACCTCATCGGTGAGGAAGCCGATGTCTGGCAGGCGATCCTGTCCGATCCCTCCGCTCATCTGCATCTCTACGGCAAGCATGAAGCCCGTCCGGGCCGCAAGATGGGTCACGTCACCCGGCTGACCCTGTGATCGACGGCCAGGAAGTCGTCCTCGTCCTCGCCCGCGCCGACAATGGCGTGATCGGCAAGGATGGCGGGCTCCCCTGGCGACTGCCCGCCGATCTCAAGCATTTCAAGGCGCTGACCCTCGGTCACCCGATGATCATGGGACGGAAGACCTTCGACAGCCTCCCCGGCCTGCTGCCCGGCCGCCGTCACATCGTTCTCACCCGCGACACCGGCTGGAGCGGGGAGGGGGCGGAGGTCGCCCATGACGTCGCGGCCGCCCTGCGACTGGCGGGCGCCCCTACCGCCATGGTGATCGGCGGGGCGGAAATCCACCATCTGTTTTTGCCGACAGCCAATCGTATTGAGCTGACCGAAGTGCATATCGAAGCGTCTGGCGACGCTGCGATCCCCTATCCCGACGCCGCACAATGGCAGGAAACCGCTCGCACCGATCATCCGGCGGAGGGTGGCAATCCGGCCTACAGCTTCGTCACGTTCCGCCGCTGCGCTGCGCCATGATGTCGCATTGCCAGCGCCCTGCCACCTCCCTATAGCCACCGCCATGGAGCGGCTTGAAAGCGGCGTCCCGATCCCTGCCCATCTGCGCGGGAGCATCATGGCGCTGGGCAATTTTGACGGATTTCACCTCGGTCATCAGGCGGTCGTCGGTCGCGCGGTGGAGCGCGCCCGTGCGGAGGGGCGTCCCGTCATCGTCGCGACGTTCGATCCGCACCCCATGCGCCTGTTCCGGCCTGACACGCCCTGGTTTCGCCTGACGTCACTCGATCAGCGGCAGGCATTGTTCGCCGCCGCCGGGGCGGATGCGATGTTGGTATTCGCCTTCACGCGCCAACTGGCCGCATTGGACCCGGCGCAATTCGTCGAACTGCTGGTCGAGGGGATGGGCGTCGCGGGCGTCGTCACGGGGCAGGATTTCACCTTCGGAAAGGGGCGTAGCGGCACCGTTGCTACGTTGGCCCAGCTCGGCGCAGCCCGCGGCATGAGCGCTGAAGCGGTGGCGCCCGTCACTGATGAAAAGGATGAAGTCGTCTCCTCCAGCCGCATCCGGGCTGCCCTGAGGGCGGGGAAGTGCGCCGAGGCGACCCGCCTGCTGACCCGGCCCTTTGCCATCCAGGGCATCGTCCAACATGGTGACAAGCTGGGCCGCACGATCGGCTTTCCCACCGCTAATATCGACTTGGGGCACTATCTTCGCCCTGCCTACGGCATCTACGCCGTGCGCGGGATTCTACCGGACGGGCGCGTGCTGGACGGCGCGGCTAATCTGGGCGTGCGTCCCAGCTTCAACCCGCCCAAGGAATTGCTGGAGCCGCATTTCTTCGACTTTGCCGAAAGCCTCTACGATCAGTGCATCGAAGTGCAGTTGATCGAATATCTGCGCCCTGAAGCGAAATATGATGGGCTGGAGGCGTTGACCGCGCAGATTGCCAGGGACTGCGATGCGGCGCGGCAAATCCTTGCGGGAATGCCTCGCCTCGCCTAATGCCGCGCGGATATTCCAGCATATAGCTTAACCGCGCGGACCTCCATGACCGACCAGCCTGACTATAAAAGCACCGTTTTCCTTCCCGTAACCGACTTCCCCATGAAGGCAGGTCTGGCGCAGAAGGAACCGGCGATCCTGGCGCGCTGGGAAGAGATGGACCTCTACGGCAAGCTCCGCGAGCGCCGGAAGGGTCGCGAACGCTTCATCCTCCATGATGGCCCGCCCTACGCCAATGGCGACATCCATATGGGCCATGCGATGAACAAGGTGCTGAAGGACATCATCGTCCGCAGCCAGTCGCTGCTCGGCAAGGATGCGCCCTATGTGCCGGGCTGGGATTGCCACGGCCTTCCGATCGAATGGAAGATCGAGGAGGAATATCGCAAGAAGAAGCAGAATAAGGACGAGGTTCCCGCGCAGGAGTTCCGCGCCCAGTGCCGCGCCTATGCGGACAAGTGGGTCGGCGTGCAGAAGGAGCAGTTCAAGCGCCTTGGCGTCATGGGTGATTGGGACGATCCCTATCTCACCATGAAGTTCGACGCTGAAGCTACCATCGTGTCTGAACTTCTGAAGTTCGCTGAAAGCGGCCAGCTTTATCGCGGGGCGAAGCCCGTCATGTGGTCTCCGGTCGAAAAGACCGCGCTGGCCGAGGCTGAGGTCGAATATGAGGACATCGTCTCGACCCAGATCGACGTGGCGTTCGAGATTGTCGAAGCGCCCAACGCGCCGGAACTGGTCGGCGCGCATGCGGTAATCTGGACGACGACGCCCTGGACGATCCCGGTCAATCAGGCTTTGGCCTATGGGCCGGAGGTCGACTATGTGCTCCTGGAAGGCGAGGGGCGGAAGTTTATCATCGCCGAAGCCCTGATCGGCGCGTTCAAGGAACGCTCGGGCCTCGTCCACGCCCAGCCGCACAAGCATTTCAGGGGCGCTGACCTCGCGGGGGCCATCGCCCGCCACCCGATGCACGCCCTCGGCGGCTTCTTCGCCAAGCCGCGCCCGTTCCTCGCGGGCGATTTCGTCACCACTGATGCGGGCACCGGCCTTGTCCACATGGCGCCCGATCATGGCGAGGATGACTTCGCGCTGTGCAAGGCGAACGGCATCAACCCGGTGTTCGCCGTCGAGAATGACGGGAAATATCGGGAGGACTGGCTCTGGCTCGGCGGCCAGGGATCGGTCATCAATCCCAAGTTCGTCAGCAAGGACGGCCCGATCTGCACCGACCTGCGGGAAGCGGGCGGACTGCTCGCCGCCTCCGACGATTTCAAGCACAGCTATCCCCATAGCTGGCGCTCCAAGGCGAAGATCATCTTCCGCTGCACCCCGCAATGGTTCATCCCCATGGATCGCCCGATCAGCGACGGCATCATCCCGCGCTGTGCCGAAGAAGAAGCGATCCTGTCGCGTCATAGTAGCGACGCGACCCTGCGCGGCACCGCGCTCGACGCCATCGAGAACACCCGCTGGGTTCCTGAACGCTCGATCAACCGTATCCGCTCGATGGTGGAGGGGCGCCCCGATTGGGTGATCAGCCGCCAGCGGGCCTGGGGCGTCCCCATTGCCCTCTATGTTCATCGCAAGACCGGCGAATATCTCGTTGATAAAGCAGTTAATGCTCGCATCATCGAAGCGTTCAAGGGTGCAGGTGCGGATGCCTGGTTTGGCGCGGATCATCAGGCGCTGCTCGGCCCCGATTACGACCTCAATGACTATGAGGTCGTGAACGACATTCTCGACGTCTGGTTCGACAGCGGCTCGACCCACAGCTTCGTGGTGGAAGGCCGCTATGGCGAGGGCGTGCGCGCCGACCTCTATCTCGAAGGCTCCGACCAGCATCGTGGCTGGTTCCAGTCCTCACTTCTGGAAAGCAGCGGCACCCGTGGCCGCGCGCCCTATGACGCCGTTCTGACCCATGGCTTCGCGCTCGACGGGCAGGGACGCAAAATGTCGATGAGCCTTGGCAATGTCGTCGATCCGCTGAAGGTCATCGCGGAGTCCGGCTCCGACATCCTGCGGGTATGGGTCGCCAGCACCGACTATTTTGACGACGTCCGCATCGGTAAGGAAGTGCTCGCTGGCTCCTCTGATGCCTATCGAAAACTCCGCAATACTTTCCGTTACTTGCTGGGCGCTCTTTCCGATTTTTCGGAAGAGGAAAGGCTTCCCGTCAACGAGATGCCGGAGCTGGAGCGCTACATGCTCCATCGGCTCGCAAAGCTGGACGCCGAGCTCAAGGCGGTCGTCGACAAGAGCGCCGACAGCGAAAACTGGCTGGAATTCAGCCGCTACACCCGCGCGCTGTTTGACTTCGCCAACAGCGACCTGTCGGCCTTCTTCTTCGACATCCGCAAGGATTGTCTCTATTGCGACGCAAAGAGCGACCCTAAGCGCCGCGCCTACCGCACTGTGCTGGACACGCTCTTTCATGCTTTGGTTCGATACGCCGCGCCGATCATTCCCTTCACGGCTGAGGAAGTGTGGCAAAGTCGCTACGCAAACATCGAGGAAAGCGTCCATTTTCTCGAATGGCCGGAAGTCGACGCCGCATGGCTCAACCAGCATCTGGATGACAAATGGACCGAGATCCGCAACCAGCGCGATCAGGTCAACGAGGCCATCGAACCGCTCCGCCGCGAAAAAGTCATCCGCTCCAGCCTGGAGGCCGATGTCACCATGGGCGTGACGGTGCCCAGCGACGATGTGAACTTCGCCGAAATCGCCATTGTCGCTCGCATCGAAACGGGTGTCGGAGACGGCATCAACGTCAAGCCCAGCGAGTGGCACAAATGCGGCCGTTGCTGGCGTCTCCTGCCGGAAGTCGAGGAAGACGGCACCCTATGCAATCGTTGCGACGAAGTGCTGGCGAATTAAAAACTTCCTGTCCTACAAGCTCAGGCTTCGGCTATAGCCGACGGCGTGCCGCTTGGCAGAAAACAAACCGGATAATGATGGCGCTCTTCAGGAATATGCTCGTGTCACCTTCATCTCGCAATACGCATGTGGTGCGTCGCTGATGGCAGCTGTCAATCACCGCCCGCTCGGTCTCACGGTCGCGATCGTCACGCTGGCGCTGGACCAACTCATCAAATATACCGT
Organism: Pseudomonadota bacterium; assembly: GCA_023433445.1. Lineage (GTDB taxonomy): Bacteria > Pseudomonadota > Alphaproteobacteria > Sphingomonadales > Sphingomonadaceae > Sphingobium. Next base: position 7,300 of record JAEZCS010000112.1, read on the forward strand.
CACCTATCCGCTAGCGCTGAAAAGCCGGATGGATGAAGGCATCGAACTGTTGCCGATCTTCCGCCTGCGTTGGCTGGAAAATCGTGGCGTTTCGATGGGCTTTCTTCATGCCGATACCGACATGATGCGCTGGCTGCTGGTCGGCATGACGATCTTGATCGCAACTTTTGTGGGCGTCTGGATGTGGCGCGAAAAGGCGCGGCAGGATGTCGCCGCGCTCGGCCTGGTGCTTGGCGGTGCCATCGGGAACATAGTTGACCGTATCCGGCTCGGCTATGTCATCGACTATGCCGATCTGCACTTTGGCGAATGGCGGCCTTTCCTCATATTCAACCTGGCCGACGCCGCCATAACGATCGGCGTGTTGATCCTGCTTGCACGGGCGTTGCTGCTGCGCGAGAAGAGCGCAAAGACGGAGTCACTGAACTGATGCGTAAATTGATCCTCGCCGCTGGCCTCATTTCCATGCTGTCCGCTTGCGGCGGCGGCGGCGGCCTGTTCAATCGGGACCGTCCAGACGAATTCGCCGTTTCGCGCCAGGCGCCGCTGGTGATCCCGCCTGATTATGCTCTGGTTCCGCCCGCGCCGGGCACCCCGGCAGCGGCGTCGGTCGATTCCAGCCGTGCGGCCATGGAGACCATGTTTGGTGGCCCGGCCCAGCGTAGCGCGGCGGAAAGCGCGGCGTTGAGCGAAGCCGGGCGCGCCAATGCGGCGGCAGGTATCCGATCGTCCGTCGGCGATCCGGGGACGGAAGTTGTCGACAAGGGTGCCGCGACCCGCGAAATCATCGCTGCGCCAGAGGGTGACGGGCAAGATGCCCGTGCCGCGATTCCTCAGCAGTAAGCGGTTTGGGTTTAGGGCGGGCTCTCGGCAAACAGCTTGAGCCTGCCTAACGCATCATCCAGCTCAGCTGAGACTTAGCAAGCCAGTCATTCGCTTCTGCGACCGTCTTTGGCTTCAAGACGAATAGGATTTCGCGGCCTCGGCTGGTTCTGCTGACCAAGTCGGCTGCTGCTGTAAAACATCCAGATGCTTGGCCACGGCTTCGCGGCTCATGGGCAGATCCGCGCCCAGTCGCGCGATAGATTGCTCCTTCGACGCCTCTTGTGAATAGGGCACGCATATAAGCAACCATAGCGCTGCGGGTTAAGCGCGTGCCTCTGTCGCTACACCCGCGCTGTTGTGCCGAAGCGCCGTCAATACAGTATCGACGATAGCGGCCGCATCGAGCTTCGCATCGGCATATTGCTGCTCCGGCTTGTCCTGATCCTGGAAGATGTCAGGCAGGCGCATCGTCCGCAGCTTCAATCCATTGTCGATCAGCCCAAGGTCACTTGCCAGCGTCAACACGTGCGCACCCAGCCCGCCGATCGCGCCTTCCTCTATCGTCACTGCCACTTCATGAGTAGTCAGCAGACGCCGGATCATTGCTTCGTCGAGCGGCTTGGCAAAGCGCAGATCGGCGACCGTGGTTGACAGACCTCTGGCCTCCAATGCCTCTGCAGCCCGCAGGGCTTCCTCAAGCCGGGTCCCCAGCGACAAGATCGCGACCTGCCGTCCGTCCCGGACGATCCTGCCCTTGCCAATCTCAAGCTTTTCAGGCGTCGCGGGCAAGGCGACCCCAGTGCCATTGCCGCGCGGATATCTTACGGCGATGGGCCCGCTATCGTGAACCGCGCAGGTGTGAACCATATGCACCAACTCCGCCTCATCAGCCGCGGCCATGACAACCATGTTGGGCAGGGTTGCGAGATAGGTTACGTCAAAGCTCCCCGCATGCGTCGATCCGTCGGCGCCCACGAGCCCGGCCCGATCGATAGCAAAGCGCACCGGCAGGTTCTGAATCGCGACATCATGCACCACCTGATCATAGGCGCGCTGTAGGAAGGTCGAGTAGATCGCGCAAAAAGGTCGCATTCCCTGTGCCGCCAGACCGGCGGCGAAGGTGACAGCATGCTGTTCGGCGATCCCTACGTCAAAGGAGCGTTCCGGAAAGGCTTGCGCGAACTTATCAAGGCCGGTGCCTGAAGGCATGGCGGCGGTGATCGCGCAAATGCTGCTGTCGCGCTCCGCCTCCGCAATAAGGGCGTCGGCGAACACGGACGTATAGCTCGGCGGCCCCGGAGGCGCCTTTGCTTGAGTCCCGGTGATCACGTCAAATTTCTGGACGCCGTGATATTTGTCCGCCGCCGCTTCCGCTGGGGCGTAGCCCTTACCCTTTTGCGTTACGACATGGACCAGGCAAGGCCCCTCTGCTGCGTCTCGGACATTCTCGAGCACAGGGATCAGTTGTTCAAGATTGTGCCCGTCGATTGGGCCAACATAATAGAAGCCCAACTCTTCGAACAGCGTTCCACCCATGGCCATGCCTCGAGCGAACTCGTCGGTCTTGCGGGCCGCATTGTGAAGCGGGCGGGGCAGTTTGCGGGCCAGGCGCTTGGCAAGATCGCGCAGCCCCAGGAACTCACGGCTCGATACCAGGCGCGCCAGATAAGCGGAAAGGCCGCCCACCGGCGGCGCGATAGACATGTCATTGTCGTTCAGGACGACGACCAGCCTGTTTCCGGCGTCCCGCGCATTGTTCATGGCTTCATAAGCCATGCCAGCCGACATCGCCCCATCGCCAATGACAGCTATGCCCTTGCCGGGCTTACCTGCCAATTTACTGGCGACTGCGAAGCCGAGAGCTGCGCTGATCGACGTTGAGCTATGGGCGGCGCCGAACGGGTCATATTCGCTCTCGGTGCGCTTGGTAAAGCCCGACAAGCCTCCGCCCTGGCGGAGAGTGCGAATGCGATCGCGTCGCCCAGTTAATATCTTATGCGGATAGCATTGATGGCCGACGTCCCAGACCAGTTTGTCATTGGGAGTGTCAAAAACATAATGGATGGCGGCAGTCAGCTCTACTACCCCAAGTCCGGATCCCAAATGACCTCCAGTCACGCCAACTGCGGAAATGACCTCCTGCCGCAATTCGGCAGCCAATTGAGGAAGCTGCTCAGGCTTGAGCGTGCGAAGGTCCTGCGGCCAGGTCACCTGGTCGAGCAGCGGAGTGGAGGGGCGATCATTCATGAAAGACATAGACTCCCAAGCGCGCTAGGCCGTTCCTGAGCAAAGCGCAACGGCCGCGTTACGCCACGCACTTGGCGCACGTTCCTAATATCTCGATAACCGGTCGTTCAGCCCGGAAGCCCTGATGTTCTGCAACGGCGCGGACATTGCCGGTCACCGCATCGTCATCGACATGGGTCGCTTCCCTGCAGTTGCGGCAAACCAGGAAGATGCAGTCGTGATGACAACCGGGATGGGCGTTGGCGATATAAGCGTTCGCACTTTCGACGCGCATGGCGATATTGTTCGCTACGAACAGGTCGAGGATGCGGTAAACGCTGTTCGGCGCAACCCGCTTGCCTCTCAATTTGGATACATTGTCAGCAATGTCATAGGCTGACGTAGGCTTCTCTTCAGCCGCGAGAGCATCGAAGATGGCGGCGCGCATGGGCGTCCACTGCTCATTCTGAGCTTCCAAAGCGTGACGGGCTGCGTCTGCTAAACTCGCCCCGGTCGGTTCGTGATGATGATGGTGTTCGGCCATATAGCTTATAATCTATGCGTGGGTGAGGTTCGGGGCAAGGGCGGCCAGTCAACCGCGCCAGTAGGTCCAAGCTGCCCACAGCCAACCGCCGATCATTAATGAGCCGCCGATCGGCGTGATCGCGCCTAGCCAGCGAGGGCCGCCGGCTGCCATGGCATAGAGGGTGAACGCGAAAATTGCCGCTCCGACGAGAAGCAGCAGCGCCGGACCGCGTGCGCTATTCGCCAGCGCCAGCGCGGCCACCGCGTGGATTAGCTGATAGAGGCCGCCCGTCCGCAGCCATTCCGCTGCTTCATGGTTCGATGCGCCGTGCGCGCCAAAAGCGCCTGCGGCGATGGCGAGTGCTGCCGACAGTGAGGCCAGTATCGCGATCATGCTCTTTCCTCTTCTTCCCCGCGGGCCAGCAGGCGCATTCGCCTGCCGGGTCTGAACATGAGTTCCTTGGCCGCGAGGAGCGTTCCTTGTTCGCCTTGAAGCGTGAGGCGCTGACTATCATTCTCGCGATATTTGCGTTCGACTTCTTCTATTTCCGCCTGAGGCACGCCAAGCGCTTCCATCGCCTGAACGCCCATGCAAATCGCGGATTCGAAAACTTCGCGGACGACGCCGGCTAAGTCCATGTCCTTGAGGGCAAGCAATTGCCGTCGGTCAAAGGCCCGAACGAGCAGCGCGGCTTGCGGAAAGGCTTCGGCTATCGGTCCCAACACGCGGCTGTCGAAAGAGGGGTCGTCGTGACAGAAAGCGATCAAGTGCGCTTCCTCAGCGCCCGATCGGCGTAGCAGGTCGATCCGCGTGCCATCGCCGTAATAGACTTTCATATCGAACCGGCTCGACACTTCGATCTGAGCGGGCTTCTTGTCGATCAGTGCGACTTCAAATCCGTGCCCCATCAACATTTGCGCAACGGTCTGACCAAAACGCCCGTAGCCTACGATGATCGCCGTTCCGCGCGTCGCCTCGTCTGGACCGTCGGGGTTCCGTTGACACTTAGACTGGGCAAACTCAAGTCGTCGGGCGAAGAGCATGAGGAAAGGAGTTGTCGCCATGGAGAAGGTCACGATTGCGCTGAAAAGGCTCGCACCCTGTGGAGCAATCAACAAAGCGTTTTGTGCTTGAGCGAATAGCACGAACCCAAACTCCCCGCCCTGACTGAGTAACAGTCCAGCGCCGATAGCCTGAGTCCACTCCATGCCAAATATCCGGGCGAGGCCGGTGATCAGCAGCGTCTTGGTCAGCACAAGCACCGCGGCCATGCCGATGACAAACAAGGGATTTGCCGCGACCGCTTGCAGGTCGAGAACCATGCCGACGGCGAGGAAGAACAGCCCGAGAAGGATTGACCGGAACGGCTCCACATCCGCCTCTATCTCATGTCGATAAGGCGAATCGGCAAGCATCACACCTGCGACGAACGCCCCCAAGGCGGTGGACAGATGAAGCGAATGCATGATCGCAGCTGCTGCGAGGACGGTGAAGAGCCCGACCGCCACGAACAATTCGCGCTCACCCAGTCTTCCGACCAGTTGCAGCAAGGGGCGCAGGATGAAGCGGCCAGCCAGCACGAGCCCGGCAATCGCCGCCACCGTATAGCCGGCAAGCTGAATTCCTGGCGGTCCGCCAGCATCCGCCGGGTTACGCGACAAGGCTGCTACGATGGTGATAAGTGGAACGATGGAAAGGTCCTGGAACAGCAGGATCGAAAAGACCTTTTCGCCAAAAGGTGAGTTGATGCGGCCGCTGCTTTTTAGACTGGGCAGCACCTGCGCCGTCGAGGAGAGAGCAAGCGGCAGGCCGAGCGCGATGGCCGCGCCCCAGGTAAAACCCGTCAGATAATAGATGAGCCCCGTGAGGGCCACGCCGCAGATCACTACTTGAGCGAGACCGAGAGCGAAGATGTCCCGTTTCAACCGCCAAAGCCGCGCTGGGTGCAGTTCAAGTCCGACAATAAAAAGGAGCAGTACGATGCCGATCTCGGCGATCGCCAGCTTCGATTCGGCGCCACCAACGAGGCCTAGCCCCTGAGGCCCAACCAAAGCGCCCGCGACAAGATAGCCAAGCACGGCGCCAAGGCCGAAGCGGCGGAATAGCAAGACGAACAGAACGGCGGCGCCGAGCAGGATGACACCTTCGGAAAACAGGACATCTGTCGCGGAAGGAGGCGCATGTGCCGCTGCTGCCGCTGCTTCCGGCATCAGGCCGTCGCCACGCGGGCTGCTTCGGCGACTGCTTCGAAACTCAGGCGGATGGAGGCGTGGCGCGCAGGATATTCCCGGGCAGGGGCCAGCACCATGATGCCCGGCCAGAACGCCAAGTCATCGCCTTCCCCTGCAAGATAGGTCGCCAATTGGTCTCGCGCCTCCTCGAGTTGAGACACAGTCATCCCAACTGCCTGGGCAGCCATTAGTGCGGCAGAAGCCTGTCCCAGCGCGCAGGCCTTGACGTCCAGACCGAGTTCGGAAAGCGTTCCGCCTTCCATTCGTACGTCCACGATCACGCGCGAGCCGCACGTCGGAGATCGTTTCTCCACAGTGGCTTGCGGCTGCGCCAGGCGCTGATGATTTGGAATGCTGGCGGCAAGGCGCAATATATCCTTGTTGTAGAGGGCGCTCATGCATCTTGCTTTAGGACAGCCGAGGCGCTTGAGGAAGGCTGCTCATATTATTTGTAGATGATCTTGAGCTTGGATGCCGCACTTGCCGCCAGTTTGCGCGCGCGGTCCGCGGCATCAGCCAGCGCCAACGTCACGCCCATGCGGCGGGAGGGGCGGGTTGACGGTTTGGCGAAGATGCGAACATCTACTTCGCCGAGCATGCAGCTAGCCCGCTCCGGGCGGTAATTGCCTCAAGGTTCCGCGCCTTCATTCACTGGCTGAGTAGGCGCGACGCGAGGTGGAGGAATCACGGGGGCAGGTGCAGGTGGCGCCGTTCCCGGCTGACCAATGGGCAAGCGCAACTGATTGGGGCCGATATTGACCGACATTCCATCTTGGTCGACGCCGACGCTCACATTGCCGAGACCTGCTTCTATCGTCACATTCGCGATCGCGTTGACCAAGTCATCATCCTGCTGCTCGGGCTCTGCTTCGACAGGCTCGTTGATCGCCCCCGACATGAAGTTGCGCCAGATTCGCGCAGGCACGCCTCCGCCGGCACTACCGCTGGGAAGTGGCGTATTGTCATCATTGCCGACCCATACGGCCGTCACCAGCCCGCCTGCATAGCCTACGAAGATGGCGTCCCGACTGTCCTGCGTCGTTCCGGTCTTCCCGAAGGTGCTCGTGCGCAGCGCCGCCGCGCTGCCAGTGCCGCGGTTTGCAGCGGAGGACAGCAGGTCACGGATCATCTCCAACTCGTCCTGGCTGAATTGCCGTTGGCGGCGCATCAGCCGTTCGAGCCAGCCCCGCTCCTCGGGCGGCAATCCGTGGGCCACCACGGGATATGCGCCCGCCGCAACCGTTGCGTAAGCCTGAACCAACTCTATCAACGGTATTTCCGATGTCCCCAGAGCGAGGCTGAGATCCTCGGTAAGTGGCGCAGTCACGCCCAGATCGCGAGCGACCTTGATGACGGCGTCCACTCCCACCTTTTGCGTCAGCCGTATTGCGGCGACATTGCTGGATGCCGCAAAAGCCTGACGCAAGGTGATGCGTCCTCGATATTTGCCGCCGTGATTGGATGGACGATAAGTGCCGCTGGTGATCGGCGTGTCTTCAATAAAATCCTCTGGCGTCATGCCAGCGCGGAATGCGGCTAGATATACGAATAATTTGAAGGTCGATCCTGGCTGCCGCTTTGCCTGCACCGACCTGTTGAAACTGCTTGTCCGGTAATTTTTGCCGCCCACCATTGCCACTACGCTGCCATCTGGCCTGATCGCTACTAAGGCTGCCTCCGCTTTTCCTAGTGGCGCCCTGCGGATTGCCGCTTCAGCAAGCCTTTGAATCCGCCAATCGAGTGTAGTTAGAACGGTCTGCTCGCCATAAACGGCGCCCGCGCGATCGCGTGCCTCAGGCAACACCCAATCGGCGAAGTAGGTGCCCGTGGTGGGGTTGGACGTCTGACGTACATCGAGCAGAGCAGGGCGCAGAGCGTTGCGCTCAGCCTGACTGATATAGCCAGCCTCCACCATCGCTTGGGTCACGAGGGCAGCGCGCGCTCGTGCACCCTTAAGGTTGGTCGTAGGTGCAAGGCGAGAAGGGGCTTTCAACAAACCCGCGAGCATCGCCGCTTGAGGAATCGTCAGCCGCTCGGGCTGACGGTTGAAATAATGCAGCGATGCTGCGCGAAGACCGTAGACATTGTCGCCGAAATAGACGTTGGATAGATAGCGTTCGAAAATCTGATCCTTCGTCAGCCATGCCTCAAGCCAGAAGGCGATCAGGGCCTCCCGCGCCTTTCGGCCGAACGTTCTGTCGCTCGAAAGGAACACGCCCTTGGCGAGTTGTTGCGTGATGGTACTCCCGCCCTGTGACGAGCCATCAGACCGCAGATTATGCCATGCCGCCCGCATGATGCCGCGAGGATCGACGCCCCAGTGGCTGTAAAAGCGCCGGTCTTCGATCGCCATAAAGGCTTGGGGCACGTGTTTCGGAAGGTCTGCCATCGACACAGGGCGATCAATGATTGCCCCACGACGAGCTATCAGATGTCCGTCAGCGGACATGAGGCTGACGCTTGGCGGTGCGATGGGCTTCAAAGATCGCGACATGGGGGCGGTTATTGCCAACCAAGCGATCGCCAGCATCAGCAGAGCGAGCAGGCCAGCAACAGCCCAGCCGGCGATTTGCAGTCGCCGACGCCAGGGCGTAGGCGGTGCGAATGCGCTGGGTGGGCCTGCGCCGAACTCGCGTGCAGGCTGATCTGGCTGAAGCGCGGGCAGGGGGTCTCTCATCGGCTCTGGCATGCTGTATTATAGGATTGATACGGTCAAGAGCGTCCTGTCGTGGGACAGTCACCCATTAACCACGATTGAGGATGGTCGAAATGGTGAATCAGACGTTAACTTGTTGCTATGCGAAAACGTCCGCTGATCCTGACCAATGAGTCCTCTCGTCATCCCTTCCGTCAGGCCTTGCCGCGCCATGTGCTGAAAGTTAGCGAGAATTCGGCTCCCGCGTCGGACGACAGCGACTGGAAGCTATTTCTGCTCAGTTTTTGCGCCTTTTTTACCGCATTCTACAGCTTCATCTTTTAAAGTTGCCAATCAATCGCACGCTTGGTGAAGCTTCCAAGCCAGCCAAGCGCAGGGAAGGCATAGGGCAGCGACCAGCAACAACTGATTGATGACGGACATGCCTGCAATGCTCAGGCTGATGGCAAATACGGACCCCAGCACCATCGCGCCGGCGTTTACGATATTGTTGGCTGCCACGGTTCGGGCGGCTTCGCACTTCTCGACTGTCGTGGTTAAAAACGCGTACAGCGGAACAACGAACATTCCGCCGAACGTCGCTACGCCCAGAAGACATGCTGACAATGCCAGCGCCTGCGGATGAGCCAAAAAGCCTTTGAGCGAGAGCATCACGCCTCCGGCCTCGGGTGTCCACAAATCGCACACGATATGAAAAGCGACGATGCATAGGCCCATGCCGATAACGGCGGCCGGCGCATAACGGGCGGACACATGCCCTTTGAGCAGGCGATTGATAGCGATCGAGCCAATGGCGATCCCCACGGAGAATATCGCCAGGAATAAGCTTGCTACCGGCTTGTCGGCCGTAAGCACGTTTTTGACGAGCGGCGGGAACTGGATGAAGAGAATCGATCCAACCGCCCAGAACAAGCTGATCGCCATGATCGCCAAAAAGAGCCGCCGGATGTGCATGGTGCCGCGAACCAGCGTGATTGACGAGCGGATGATATGAAAATCGATCGATTGTTCTTCCAGCATCGATGGCGCGGGTGGCACTTGCCGGCCCGCTACATAGCCGACAGCAGCAGTCAGGATGATGCCTAGCGCGGCGACCTGTACGGGAATGACGCCCGCCATGATGGTCCCAGCGAGAATGGCAATGTAGGTTCCCGCCTCCACCAAGCCGGTGCCGCCGAGAACTTCGTCATCATGCAGGTGCTGAGGAAGGATGGCGTATTTGATCGGGCCAAAGAAGGTCGAGTGAATGCCCATCGCAAAAAGGGCGCAGAGTAGCAGCGGGATCGCAAGGCCGTGGACGGCAATGCCGCTCCAGATCAAGGCGAGCCCCACCGCGCCGACCACCATGATGACGATTTCCGCACCTTTGACGTACCGGATGATAACAGCCTTGTCCCGCTGATCGGCCAGCTGGCCTGAAAGGGCCGACAGGAGGAAAAAGGGCAGGATGAATATGCCGGTCGCCAGCGCGCTGAACCATGTCTCAGACCGCTCGTCATTGTAAACGCTGTACACGACGAACAGGACCATCGCGTTCTTGAACAGATTATCGTTGAAGGCACCAAGCAACTGAGTGATGAAAAGCGGCAGAAAACGTCGCTTGTTGAGGAGCCTGAGGGAGGCTTGCATAGGCAAGAAGGTCTTCTTCGCTGTGGACGAGCGGAGCGCGGTCTAGCTGCTGCGGCGACGACTGTCCAACCCATCCGGACGAGAAGTGATCCCAGAATTTTTACCGCTGCTTGTACAACGCTCTGGACTGTGGCAGTCCGCGCCCATGCTGACGCTGCCCAATTTGCTGACGCTTTCGCGGATATTGACAGTACCTTTGCTTGTCGCATTGCTGTGGCCTGCCGAAGTCGGCGCGCGTTGGACGACGGGCTATGCCCTGGCGTTCGCTCTGTACTGCCTGATGGGTATTACCGACTATTTCGATGGCTATCTGGCACGAGCGCAGGGTACGGTATCCAAACTGGGCGTTTTCCTTGATCCCATCGCTGACAAGATCATGGTGGGCGCGGTTATCCTGATGCTGGCGGCAACCCGTGACATTGCGGGGATTCACATTGCTGCCGCCATGATCATTCTGCTGCGTGAGATTGCGGTGTCGGGCCTGCGCGAATTTTTGGCGGGGCTTCAAGTTTCAGTGCCCGTTTCCCGATTGGCGAAATGGAAAACAGCATTTCAGCTGATCGCCTTGGGCGCATTGATCTTCGCAGGCGCGGTGCCAGCTTTCCCATTGGTGCAGTTGTTGGGGATCACCACTTTGTGGGCGGCTGCCATACTGACGTTGATCACCGGTTGGGATTATTTGCGCGTCGGCATCAAGCATATGGATTGATGGATGGCTAGGCTCGACATCCTTTATTTCGCCTGGGTGCGGGAAATCATTGGCCGCGATAGCGAGCAGGTCGATCGGCCTCCCGCGGACATGACGGTAGCGAGTCTGATCGAACAATTGGCAGCGCGAGGGGGCAGCTATGGCGAAGCCTTAGGCGATCCGTCCCGGCTGCGCGCTGCGCTGGACCAGCGTTTCGTGCCATCGGACACCTTGATTGGCGAAGCGAGAGAATTAGCCATCTTCCCGCCGGTTACAGGCGGATGACCCGCGTCTCCATCCAGGAGGAAGACTTCGACGTTGGCGCTGAACTCGCGTTGTTGGAGGCCCTGGGCGGAGGCGCGGTTGCCAGCTTTACGGGCGTTGTGCGCGGAGAGAATGACCTGGTGGCGCTGGAGCTTCATCACTATCCCGCGATGACCGCTGCTCAGGTAGGGCGGATAGTCGATGAGGCAACGGACCGTTGGCCGCTTTTGGGTGTCCGGGTCATTCATCGCTTTGGACGGTTGAAACCGGGCGAACATATCGTTTTCGTTGGGACCGCGTCACGTCATAGGGCGGCCGCTTTGGAAAGTTGCGGTTTTCTCATCGACTGGTTGAAGTCCGAAGCGCCGTTTTGGAAAAAGGAATACTTCGTAGACGGCGCGGCCAACTGGGTAGAAGCGCGTGTCGAGGATGAGGTGAAAGCCAGAGGCTGGACCCGCTAGGATCAGGCGGCAGCGCTGGATTGCGGCAGGTCGGCAGCATCTCGCAACAGCTCGGCGAGCAAGCGAAATTCCTTTTCCCTTGGGCTGTTCTTCCGCCAGACCAAAGCGATATCGCGATGGGATCGATCGGACCTCAAAGGGCGGGCAGTGATCTGGGTGTGGTCCAGTATTCCCCCAGCGATCGCCATTTCCGGCATGATGGTCATGCCGAGGCCATTATCGACCATCTGCACCAGCGTATGCAGCGACGTGCCCATCATCATGGCGCTCGACCGAATTTCAGGCCGGTTGCACGCCGCTAGGGCGTGGTCCTTCAGACAATGCCCGTCTTCCAGCAAAAGCAGCTTTGTTTCGTCGATCATCTCCGGCGAGATCCATTCCGGCGGATCGCGTGGATCATCTTGGGGAAAGGCAACGTATAAGCGATCCTGGAAAAGCAGTTCGCTATCCAGCTCGCCGGTCGGAAAAGGCAAAGCCAGGAGCACGCAGTCGACGTTCCCATGGCGCAGTGACTCTATGGCGGTTTGGGTCGTCTCCTCCCGCAGGTAGAGTTTGAGTTCGGGCCTGTCGGCCCTTAGTCGTGGCAGTAGTCGGGGTAGCAGAAACGGCGCGATGGTCGGAATCACGCTCATGCGCAACTCGCCTGTGAGCGGCTTGCCAGATGCTTCGGCAATGGCTGCGAGTTCTTCCGCCTCACGCAGGACGCGATGCGCCTTGTCGACTATGCGGTCACCCAGGGCGGTAAACCGGACGACCCTTCTTGTCCGTTCGACCAGTGTGACGCCGATCAGGGATTCAAGCTCTCGAATGCCCGCGGAAAGGGTAGATTGCGTGACATAGCAGCTGTCCGCTGCCTTACCGAAATGCCCGTGCTGCTTGAGCGCAACAAGATATTGCAGTTGCTTCAGCGTGGGCATGTAGCTCGACATCAATCGCCTTTCTCGATCAGAAAGGCGAAGATAAGCGAATTAGCCGATATATCCAAGCCATTTGGCCACGCCAAAAAGGGAGGTGAGGGTCAGGATTATCCCCACTGCCGTGAATAGCTTGCGCGGTGCGACACGACGGGCAAGCATCGCGCCAAAAGGTGCCGCGATAATGCCGCCCAGCAACAGGCCAATGGTGTAAGTTGTGAAAGCCTCCCATCCCAAATGCAGGATGAATGTGATGCTGATCGATAGGGTCAGCACGAATTCCACCGTGTTGACGGTCCCGATCGTGTGACGTGGGCTCGACCCCTGGATAAGGAGGTTGGATGTGACGATCGGCCCCCAGCCGCCGCCTCCCGTCGCATCCATGAAGCCGCCGGCCAGGCCAAGCGGAGCTACCCATTTGGGGTCACGCGGCTGGGGAGGCAGGTGGAAGCCGCGCCAGATAAGGTAAAGGCCGATCGCCATCAGATAAATTTGCACGAAAGGCTTTATCACTGAACCATCGATGTTTGAGAGGAGATATGCGCCGGCGACGCCCCCGATCACACCTGGGATTATGAGGCGAGCGAAAAGACGCCAATCGACATTCCGGTGGGCGATATGACTTATCGCCGATACCGCTGTGGTGAAAGTTTCTGCCGCGTGAACGCTGGCGGATGCACGGCTGGGCGGCACGCCCAGCGCCAAGAGAAGGGTGCTCGAGATAACACCGTACGCCATACCCAGCGCACCGTCGATCATCTGGGCTCCAAACCCGATGAGGATAAACGGCAGAAGTTCGCTGAGATGAGCGAGAACGGGATCAGTCATTCAAAGAAGCCCCTGGTTGGATTGTCTACCGCATTGATTGGTATATCAAAGAGCGCCAAGAAACATTCTGTTTTATGGTGAGAAGCCGAAATAGCCAGCATCTGGAAAAACCCTGCCCATGGCCTTATGTATAGCCCTTCGGTTTTCAGGGGCCGCTGCATGCTGCGCAATTTTATCGGCTATTTGGACTCGGTCAAATCGCGGGACCCGGCTCCTCGCTCACGGATGGAAATCCTCCTTTACCCAGGGGTTTGGTCGCTTGGATTCCATCGACTGGCGCATGGGCTTTACCGCGCGCGGTTCTATTTTCTCGCGCGGGCAGTGAATCACTTTTCGCGGTTTCTTACTGGAAACGATATCCATCCAGGCGCGCGTATCGGCAAACGCTTCTTCATTGACCATGGATTTACGGTCATCGGAGAGACAGCGGAAATCGGGGATGACGTCACCCTTTACCAGAATGTTACTCTTGGCGGTACCGATCCGGCGAACGGTATTGCTGGCAAGCGCCATCCCACCCTATCGGATGGCGTCATCATAGGCTCGGGGGCCCAGGTGCTCGGCCCTGTACATGTTGGCTCAAAGGCGCGGGTCGGCGCGAACGCCGTGGTCACTAAGGATGTGCCTGAAGGCGCCACCATGGTGGGCATTCCGGCCCGTCAGATGTTGGTTGATGTGACGGCCTATCGTCGTGAGTTCCTGCCTTATGGCACGCCCTGCAGCGACTGCTACGATCCTGAGAAGCACAAACTCGAGCAATTGCAGCAGGAAGTTGAACAATTGCAGAAGCGGTTGGCGGAATTGCTTGAACAGAAGATGGCAGAGGCGCCAAGCCCCGATGATGACGTTACTCTCTTTCGGGAGCATGGTCGCGCCTCATGAGTAACGTGACGCCGTTCCCCTCCCAAGCCCCCGCAGCGGGGCAGACGGGGTTCGATCGTTTGGAATTGCAACGAATCATGGATCTGTACGGCCGTATGGTTTCGGCTGGGCACTGGCGTGACTATGCAATCGATCTGGGCCGTGACGCGGCCGTTTTCTCAGCATTTCGCAGGACTGCTGAACGCCCTGAATATCGCATCGAAAAAAGGCCTTCGCTGCGCCACCGCCAAGGGATGTGGGCGCTGATTGGCGAAGCGGGCGGCATTTTGAAGCGCGGGGCCGAACTCCAGGGAGTTTTGGCGCCTGTAGAGCGCAGACTGTTGAAGATCGTAACGGATTGACGGCGTCTCATGCGTCCGGTCGGCGGAGGCACTTCGGGGCCGTCCGCACGACCTCAAAACCGATAGGATTGTTGATGACTTTGCCGGCGCTGCTTCGAGACCGCTTAACCTTACCGCTGATCGCGTCGCCGATGTTCATCGTGTCCCAACCCTCCTTGGTCATCGCACAGTGCAAAGCGGGCGTCGTGGGATCCTTTCCCTCTCTCAACGCACGACCTTCAGGTGTGTTTGAGGAATGGCTTCGATTACTGAACCATGAGTTGACCGACCAGGACGCGCCCTTTGCCGTTAACCTCATCGTTCACAAGACAAACGCTCGCCTGGAAGAAGACCTCGCCCTGTGCGTCAAATATCGGGTCCCTATCGTGATCACCTCCTTAGGAGCACGCGCTGACGTCAATGAAGCTGTACACAGCTATGGCGGCATCGTGCTTCATGATGTGATCAACAAATTCTTCGCCAGGAAGGCGATCGAGAAGGGGGCTGATGGACTGATTGCAGTGGCGGCTGGGGCAGGGGGGCATGCAGGTACCTTGTCGCCATTCGCGCTGGTCGAGGAAATCCGCACCTGGTTCGATGGTCCTCTGGTCCTGTCGGGGGCGATTGCGACGGGCCGTTCCATCGCTGCCGCCCGGATGATGGGCGCTGATCTGGCTTATATGGGGTCGGCTTTCATCGCGACCGATGAGGCGAACGCCAACCAGAATTATAAGCAGATGATTGTCGACAGCAGCGCAGGTGACATCATTTATTCCGACTACTTCACCGGCGTCCTAGGCAATTATCTGCGACCGAGCATCACGGCGGCAGGTTTCGACGCGGACAACCTGCCCCGAGCCAGCGACATGGACATCGCTTCCATGGCCGAGGAAGACAAGAAGGCCTGGCGAGACATTTGGGGTGCGGGTCAAGGAATAGGGGCAGTACGGAAAATCCAACCCGCAGCCATTCTTATCCAAGAGCTTAAAGCTCAATATCAAGCTGCGATCAGGGCCTTCCAATCACAGGAAGGCGCGTAATTCACGCATGAATGAGGTGAATTGATCATGATGCAGCCAGTGCCCCGCATCGGCGAATTCAACCAGTTGCGCATCTTGAAAATGAGCCGCTCGGCCGTCTTGGACCGGGTTGGATGCCCAACTGTCGAGTCCTAGACAGAGCAGGACTGGGCAAATGATCCGCTCCCAGAAATCGGGCAGATCATGGTCAGTCATATCCTGCGGTGGGAAGTGGCGCAGATAGGGGTCGAATTTCCAGCCATAGCTGCCGTCTTCATTGCGGTTTACGCCGTGCGCGGTCAGATGCAGCGCCTGCTCGCCTGACAGATGATCGTTCCTCTCTCGCATGCGCGCAACGGCGGCTTCAAGCGTCGGATAGTGTCGTGAAGGTTTGCGAGCACTTGCCCGCCGCCGCTCTATCCATTCATGCCAGCGATCAGGGGCAGGGGCTGAAGCCTTTTCCTTGAGAGCTTCAGGAGAAAGGCCAAGACCTTCGATGGCGACCAGGCGGTCTACGCGATCGGGGAACAGTCCCGCATAGCGTAGTGCGATAGATCCGCCGAGGGAGTGGCCTACCAAAATGACCTTGTCACGGCTGACCAGATCAACGAGTTGTGCCAGATCGTAAACAAAATCCGGCATTGAATATGTCCCTTCGGCGGACCAGGCGCTGTCTCCATGGCCCCGAAGATCAAGAGCAACCACATGGAATTCGCTCGACAGTTCCCGCGCTGTCCAGTCCCAGCTGCGTGCGTGATCAAGCGCTCCGTGAACCAGAACCAGCGTAGTGGCTGATCGATTGCCCCAGTCGACGTAATGGAGGCGAGTGCGCAGCGACGTGAAAAAATGCGATGTGGGGCTCAACGGAGCGATTGGGTCTGCATGTTCGCTAAGGGGTGAAGAAAAAGTAGGGGTAATGTTCATGTCCTCAGGTGGCTCCCCGACCCTGAACCGGCTGTATCATAACGGAGCTGTTATAACAGACTTCCGGCAATAGTGATGACGATAATGAGCAAAAGCTCATCCTGTCGTGCCAATTTGGGAGCCTAATGAATCTGCAGTGCTCAAAAATCTGCGGACCGTCCGAGCGAAACTATCCGTTCCGCAGCGAAATCCTGACGCGCCAAGGATAGCATGCGCGCTAGGTCGGCTTGCTTGAAAGGCTTATCCAGCCGCAGTCGCTTAGTGGCGTTCGGGGGGAGTTCAGCATAGCCGGTGATGATGATGACGGGCAGGCCCGGATGAGTTTCATATAGCGTGTCCGCCAACTGCGCACCCGTCATCTGGGGCATGGCGTGGTCGGTAATGACAAGGTCGACGTCGCCTTCGGACAGCATGCGCAGGGCGTCCGCGCCGGAACCGGCCTGGAACACCGTGTGCCCCAGTTCCTCCAGCATGCCTGCGGTATTCGTCAGCACCAGATCGTCATCATCGACCGCCAATATAACCAGGGGCTGATTATCCACGGCCACAAATGACTGGGTGGGGTGCGCCTCATCCGTCGCATTCGGCGTCTCCTTGGCGACCGGGAGCCAGAGCGACACGGTCGTGCCATTGCCGCGTTCGCTAGAAATGATCAGCGATCCACCGCACTGTTCAGCAAAGCCATGGACCATCGACAGGCCGAGGCCGGTTCCCTTGCCAATACCTTTGGTGGTGAAGAAAGGCTCCCGAGCTCGGGCGAGCGTCTCTTCATCCATGCCTTCGCCTTCGTCGATAACGGAGAGGCGGATATAGTCTCCCGTGGGCAGGTCAGGCCTCTGCTCTGCCGAGAGTTGCGCTTCGGCACCTTCAACGATGATCCGGCCGCCTCCGGGCATCGCATCGCGCGCATTGACAGCCAGGTTCAGCAGAGCCAGTTCGAGCTGTGCCGGGTCTGCGTGCGCGGATTTGAGCATAAGGGGAAATCGGGTTTCGATGGTGACGGTCGAACCCAAAGTCGATTTCAACAATCCGGCCATGTTCCGGACCAAGGCAATGCAATCTACGCTTCCAAGTTTCAGTTCCTGACGCCGTGCGAACGCCAGCATGCGCTGCGTCAAGGTGGCGCCTCGATCTGCCGCCGTCATGGCATTGTCGATGTAGCGAGAGATGTCGCCCCCGGTTTCAAGCCGCTGCCTGGCTAGGTCCAGACTGCCTACGATGACGGCGAGGAGGTTGTTGAAGTCGTGCGCGACCCCACCTGTCAGCTTTCCAATCGCGTCCATCTTTTGCGACTGGAAGATGGCCTCTCGTGCTTCTTCCAGAGCTATCTGCGTTTCGCGCCGCTCAGTCAGGTCGCGTGTGACCTTCGCAAAGCCAATCAACTCACCCATCGGGTTGCGAATAGCGTCGATGACGACATTCGCCCAAAAGCGTGAGCCATCCTTTCGAATGCGCCAGCCTTCCGCTTCAAACCGGCCCTCTCTCGACGCGGTTTCCAGAGCGCGAGAAGGAACTCCCGCCATGCGATCTTCTTCGGAATAGAAGCGGGAGAAATTCTGGCCCAGAATTTCGTTGGCAGCATAGCCCTTGAATCGCGCTGCTCCTGCGTTCCAGCTGGTTATCGTGCCGACAGGGTCCAGCATGTATATGGCATAATCGGTTACGCTCTCGACCAGCAGGCGAAATCGCTCTTCGCTCGCCTTTAATGCCTCCTCCGCTGCGCGGCGCTCCGTCAGGTCGCGTGTAACCTTGGCAAAGCCTATCAACGTGCCAGCCGGATCGCGGATCGGATCGATGACGACGCTCGCCCAGAATCGGCCACCGTCCTTGCGAACGCGCCATCCTTCGGCTTCGAACCGGCCATCCTGTTCGGCTGTCTGAAGCGCGAGAGCTGGAATGCCCGCTGCCTGATCTTCCGGAGTATAGAAGCGAGAGAAGTGCTGACCGACGATTTCATCGGCCTCATACCCCTTGAACCTGCGCACACCGGCGTTCCAGCTGACGATCGTGCCATTGGTCGATAGCATGTAGATCGCGTAATCAGTAACGCTCTGGACAAGCAACTCGAAGCGGTTTCCAGAGATCTCCGGCGCCGCCGTGCTCATAATAGCCCCATCAACTTATTCTATCTTCTCGAATCTACCAAACACTCTGGAGGGTTCATCGTTCCGATAACCAGGCGCCTCGTAGTGCGGCATCGGCCATCCCTCTATCAACTAAAGCATATTTTTGAGCGTTTGAGAGGTCAGGAGCATAGTCGCTCGAAATGCAAGTCGCAGGTCGTTGACGTTCCCAAGCGCTGCGGCTAATCCCCGGCAGCATGCGGGTGTAGCTCAATGGTAGAGCAGAAGCTTCCCAAGCTTACGACGAGGGTTCGATTCCCTTCACCCGCTCCAATTTCATGTCCACCGATGTCCGTAGACGTCTAGACAAACCCCGAAAATCCAAGGTATTTAGCGCTTATCAGGCCGCAAGCGTTCACCCGCGTTCGTATCCAGCCTCCAGCCGCTGGGGGTATGATTGGGGGGTACATGCAAATCGGCCAACTCGATACCCCCACGCTTGGGGGTATATTGGGGGTACACCCCCGGAGAGGCAGGCAATACCGTGGCTTTGACCGATGTAGCCATCCGCAATGCAAAGCCCGGCCCAAAGGCGATCAAGCTGGCCGACGGCGGCGGGATGTTCCTGCTGATCACGCCAGCCGGAGGCAAACTCTGGCGGCTCAAGTATCGGATCAATGGGCGCGAGAAGTTGCTGGCCATCGGGGCCTATCCTGAAATCGGGCTGGGCGAGGCGCGCAGGCGGCGCGAGGAAGCGCGGGAACTGATCGCCCTTGGCAAAGACCCGTCGCGGGAAAAGCAGCGCGAGAAGGTCCGCGCCCGCATTCAGGCGGCGGATACGTTCAAGGCGATCTGCGACGAATACTGCGAGAAGCGGCGGCGCGACGGCACGAAAGGCTGGGCACCCGCTACCGCCACGCGCAGCGAATATCTGCTGTCTCTCGTTTGCGGGTCCATCGGCAAACTGCCCATTGGCGAGATTGAACCGGCGGACGTACTGACAGCCATTCGCCGGATCGAAGGCAAGGGAAAGCTGGAAAGCGCGCGGTGTAGCCTGCAACTGGCGGGGGCCGTGTTCCGCTATGCGGTGGCAACGGCGCGGCTGGTGTCAGACCCTACCCGCGACTTGCGCGGCGCACTGACTGCGCCGACTGTCACACACTACGGCGCAATCACCGACGCAAAGAAGGCGGGCGAACTCCTGCGCGCCATCGATGATTACAAGGGCAGCGGGGTTACAAAGCTCGCCTTACAGATTGCGCCCCATGTATTCGTCCGCCCCGGTGAATTGCGCCATGCCGAATGGAGTGAAATCGATCTGGGCGGCGCGCTCTGGATCATACCGGCAGGCAAGATGAAGTCCCGCAAGACGCACCACGTCCCCCTTTCACAGCAAGCAGTGGCTTTGTTCCGCGAAGTGCAGGCGATCACTGGTCCGTCCGGCCACGTCTTCCCTTCCGTGCGCACCCGCACCCGCCCCATGAGTGAAAACACAATCAACGCCGGACTGCGGCGGCTGGGGTATGCGACCGATGAAATGACGGCGCACGGCTTTCGCGCCATGGCTTCCACCCTGCTGAACGAAAGCGGAAAGTGGAACCCGGACGCAATCGAACGCGCGCTGGCGCACGGCGATACCGATAAGGTGCGCGCGGCATATCACCGGGGCGCGCATTGGAAAGAGCGTGTCGATATGGCGCAGTGGTGGTCGGACTATCTGGACCGGTTGCGTAAGGGGGCGGAAATCGTGGCGCTGCATACACACGGCGCTGCCTGATCTATTAGGATTCATTTTCTCCGCCTTTGTTGTGCTGCACGACAACGCCTGTTGAATATTCCCCGTCTGTTCTCGTAAGCTGCGTTCCGGGGATAGGGAGGCCAGCCGACAAGCGCGCATCCCACGTGTTTCCCCGCTTCAACTTGGGAGCCGCGAGGGAAGCGGATTGGACGACGATACAAAGAAAACCAATCCTCTGACTGAGGCAATGCGCGCTGACCCCGTAGGTCGAGCGCAAAAGCAGTTATTTGAACTGCGCGATTATTGGGCGAAGCATGGCGCTTCGAACTCGATCATTCCCTTGTCCCCGAAAGACCCCGAGAGGCCGGGCCGCGACTGGCTTCCAGAACCTGAGTGGATCAGCGGGGGCGATGCCTTCGAGCTACTGAGGCTACAAACCGAACCGTATGAATATGCGCCTCCTATTGCGTGCATTTGCCAGATCATCGCCGATCAATGGGATCGCGAAGAATCTGGCTTGAACTACGCCTTGGACAGCCTTCCACCAAGCCATGATCTGCTTCGAGATTTCGCCGTTGGTTCCGTCCAGTGGTTTCGGGCGCTTTGCAGCTTGCTGATCTTGAATGGGGCAGAAGACATCGAAGGGTGGGAAAGGCTGGTCAGCGATCTTTACGAATGGGCAGTAATGTATGACTGCTTGAGAATCCGAACGCGGGATGTGTTAGAAAACGCGCTTGAGCACCACTGGTCAGTTCACGAACTTTCACTGCCCGAAGCCAAACAAGAGCCGGTCTGGTCGTTCCCCAAAGCGATGGCTTGGATAGCGACCAGAGACTACCTCGCCTTGGCTAGAATGCCTGTCTTCACCCAACCGACAAACGTAGCGGAAGAGGCTGTCGCGATTGATGGCGTTTGGAAATACGCGACGAAGGCTCTGGGTTGGCTGCATTGCGAAATCGCATACAGGCACTGCAATTGCGGGGCGCTGCCCGATTTCGGAGTAAGAGCATACAAGCATTGCACCTGTATCTCTGTCGCCTGGGAGGAACTGGTGCGCTTCAGGGGCGGCCTGACTCCAGACACGCCAGAACTTGTATTCAATCTCCAGGAGGGCTGGCTGTCCATGACATGGCCCGATGGGGCAGACGACATTCGTTTTCTGCGCCGGGATATTCTTGATCGCTGGCCTGCACGGCCTACCATTCACCCACAGGCACCCGCTATTGGATATTCGACGACGACCGGCGAGCGGGAATGCCGCGAGTGGCTGACCAAAGAGTTTGCCGCCGATCCCGATCGGCGGCGCTCGAAGAAAGACTTTCGCGAAGCTGCACTGGCCGCGTTTCCGGGCCGATTGAGCGAACGCGGGTTCAATCTGAGGGTCTGGCCCGATCTGGCACGCGATCATGGGCGCGATGGCGCGGGAGCAAAGCGCAAATCATAACGCCGATTCGAATCGCCAGTATTTCGCGACCGCTATTCGATCGATTTTCGACTGCCGATGTTTGGCCTCGTTCAATCAGCAACGAGGTGTTTCCATGCCGTCCGAAAAGCCCGATCTTCCGAAGATCGCCTACAGCATCCGCGAAGCCTGCCACGTGTCCAGCTTGGGCAGGACCACGATCTACAACCATATCGCAGCGGGCCGTCTGCGCGCGAGGCGCATTGGTGGCCGCGTCGTCATTCCGGCAAAGAGCCTGCACGCTCTGATCGAGGGGCAGGACTGACCGCTATGCCCGCTCGCCGGGTCAATCCTAACCGGGTGAAGCTGCACCGCAGCTACAGCGTCGAGGAACTCGCACGCTGTCTCGACGTGCACAAGAACACTGTGCGGCATTGGCAGGCCCAGGGGCTGGTACCGATCGACAGAGGCCGCCCCGTGCTGTTCCAGGGGGCAGCGGTGCGGGACTTCCTGACCAAGCGTAATTCCAGCCGGAAGACACCCTGCCCACCCGAAACCCTCTACTGCTTCCGCTGCCGGACCCCTCGCGCCCCGGCGCTGGGCATGGTGGATTTCGTCCCCATGCGCCCCGGCAGTGGCAACTTGCGCGCGATCTGTGAGTGCTGCGAGGCGGTCATGCACCGGCGTATCCGCGAAGCCGACATTGCCAAGGTCATGCCCGGTTGCACCGTCCAATTCGCGCAAGGCCAGCCAAGCCTAAGTGGGCAGACCGCCCCTTCCCTGAATTGTGACTTCAAGAGGACAGGCTAGACCATGGCAAAACACAACGCATCGAACGAGCGGGTGAAGCGTGAATATTTCCGCTTCCTTGCCGAAGCTAAGGGCCGCGACACGGCGACGATCGACCGCGTAGCGAAGTCGCTCGCCCGCTTCGAGGCCGATACCCGCCACAAGGACTTCAAGCGGTTCCACCGCGAACAGGCCGTGGCCTTCAAGCGGCGGCTGGGCGAGGCGACCAGCGAGCGTTCCGGCGATCGGCTTAGCAAGGCGACGGTGCAATCAACCCTGCGCGATCTGAAGGCCTTCTTTGAGTGGCTGGCGCGCGAACCGGGCTTCCGCTCGCACATCGAATATGCCGACGCCGACTATTTCAACCTGAGCGAGAAGGATGCCGCCATCGCCCGTGCCCGCCGAGAGAAAGCTGTGCCGACGCTGGAACAGGTGGGCCACGTCTTGTCCGTCATGCCGTCCGCCACGGTGCTGGAGCGGCGCGACCGAGCGCTGGTGGCCTTCACTGCGATTACAGGCGCCCGGGTCATGGCGTTGGCGACCTTCCGGCTGGGGCACGTCAATCTGGAAGCAGGCCATGTGGAACAGGACGCTCGCACCGTGGCGACGAAGTTCGCCAAGACCTTCCGCACGGTATTCATGCCGGTCTGTGACGGCGCGCAGGAGATCGTCGCGGAATGGGTAACACAACTGCGCGACGAGCACCTGTTCGGCCCCGATGACCCGCTGTTCCCTGCAACCGCCATGGGCATCGGCGAAGGCGGCGGTTTCCAACCGCAGGGTCTTGCTCGGCATGGGTGGGCATCCAGTGGGCCGATCCGCGATGTGTTTCGAAAGGGCTTCGAAGGCGCGGGCCTGCCCTATTTCAACCCGCACAGCGTCCGCGATATGCTGGTGCGCCACGCCATGTCGCTGGACCTGACCCCGGAGGAAATGAAGGCGTGGAGCCAGAACCTAGGCCATTCCGACGTTCTGACCACCTTCACCAGCTACGGTGCGGTTCCTGCGCACCGGCAGGCCGAACTGATCCGGGCGGCTGGCCGCAAGCCTGCCTCCGATCCGCTCGACGATCCCGATATTCGCGCGCTGATCAACAAGATCAGGGCCAGCGTTTGAAGAACAGGCGCTTGCCTGGCGGCGCAATGCCTTGCTAGCTGACCCGATGTTTGAACAGACCTTCAAGAATATCGACGATGTCCTCTGGAAAGAGGCCGGTTGCACCACCGAACTCGACTATACTGAACAGACCAGCTGGCTCCTGTTCCTGAAGTATCTGGACGATCTGGAAACCGCCCGCGCCCTTGATGCCGATCTGCGCGGGCAGGCCTACACCCCCATCATCGACGCGGCGCACCGCTGGAGCCGCTGGGCCGCGCCCAAGGATGCCAGCGGTCAGATCGACCACAACCGCGCGCTGACCGGCCCGGACCTGATCGAGTACGTGAACCGCGAACTCTTCCCCTATCTGGAAGGCTTCAAGCAGCGCGCTTCCAGCCCGGATACGATCGAGTACAAGGTCGGCGAAATTTTCGGCGAAATCCGCAACAAGTTCACCAGTGGCTATTCGCTTCGCGACGCGCTCGACTACGTGGACCAGCTTTCCTTCGGCAGTCAGGTGCAGAAGCACGAACTTTCGGAGCTATACGAAGCCAAGATCAAGAAGATGGGCAATGCCGGGCGCAACGGCGGGGAATACTACACCCCGCGCCCGTTGATCCGCGCGATGATCAAGGTGGTGAAGCCGCGCATCGGTGAGAAGATTTACGACGGTGCAGCAGGTTCCTGCGGCTTCCTGTGCGAAGCCTTCGATTACCTGAAGGATCAGGCGAAGACGACCGCAGATGCCGAAACGCTCCAGCGGCGCACATTCTATGGCAAGGAGAAAAAGAGCCTCGCCTATGTGATCGGCACGATGAACATGATCCTGCACGGGATCGATGCGCCCAATATCGTGCACACTAACACGCTCGCCGAACCCGTACTGGATATTCAGGAGAAGGACCGCTTCGACGTGGTGCTGGCCAACCCGCCCTTTGGCGGCAAGGAGCGCCCGGAGATCCAGCAGAACTTCCCGATCAAGACCGGCGAAACCGCCTACCTGTTCCTGCAACACTTCATCAAGTCGCTGCGCGCGGGCGGTGCGGCGGCAGTGGTGATCAAGAACACGTTTCTGTCGAACACCGATAACGCCAGCGTGGCGCTGCGGCGCGAACTGCTGGAAAGCTGCAACCTGCACACCGTGCTGGATATGCCCGGCGGCACCTTCCAGGGCGCAGGCGTCAAGACCGTGGTGCTGTTCTTCGAGAAGGGCGAACCAACCCGCAAGGTTTGGTATTACCGGCTCGATCCGGGACGGACGATGGGCAAGACCAGCGCGCTGAACGACGCTGACATGACAGATTTCATCGAGTGCCAAGCCAGCTTTGCTGATGGCCCTAATAGTTGGACCGTGGAGGCGGACGCCATCGATCCCGCCACCTGCAACCTGGCCGCGCGCAACCCCAATGCGCCCGAAGCGGAGCCGGTGCGGAGCCCGCAAGAAATCCTCGAGGAGATTGCAGCGCTGGATGCCGAAAGTGCGAAGATTTTGGCTCGAGTGAGGGAATTGCTGTGAGCAGACAGTGGGTGGAATGCACGCTTGGCGACGTGCTGGCCGAGTTAAAGAATGGCCTCAATTGCAAGCAGGACAAATCCGGACGCGGAGATCGAATTTCGCGTATCGAGAGTGTTTCGGACGGGACATTTGATGATGCCCGAGTTGGATTTGCCATCCTGACCGATGCTGAAAAGCAACGCTATCGCCTCAAAAGAGACGACATACTCTTTAGTCATATCAACAGCCCACCGCACGTAGGAAAAATAGCCATTTTCGAAAGCGACACTCCGGTTTTTCACGGCGTGAATCTGTTGCTTTTAAGGCCGTTGAAAGAAGTTGACCCAAAGTTCTTATTTTATTTCCTCGTGCGTTTACGTGCGTCTGGATATTGGGAAGAGAACTGCAAGAAGTCTGTCAATCAAGCCAGCGTTAACCAGAAAGATATCGCAAAAGTCGCTTTTAGGTATCCCCGAAGTCTTGAAGAACAGCAGAGGATTGTGGTGGTGCTGGATGAGGCCTTCGCCGCCATCGCCACCGCAACCGCCAACGCCGAAAAGAACATCGCCAATGCGCGAGAGTTGTTTGAAGCCGCCTTTCGTCAAAGGTTCGATCATGTCGGCAACGGCTGGCAGATTTATAATCTCCCCGAGATAGGCGAAAATTGGGACTACCTTCGACGTCCGGTCACCAAATCAGATCGGGTGCCCGGCGATGTTCCCTACTATGGTGCATCCGGGCAGGTCGATAGCGTGCGTGATCATCTCTTCGATGACGATCTGCTTCTGATTTCGGAAGATGGTGCGAATCTCTTGATGCGCACTTATCCCATCGCCTTTTCAATCTCCGGCAAGAGCTGGGTCAACAATCACGCTCATATCCTGAAGTTTGATGATATGGCGACGCAGAGGCTTGTCGAGTACTACCTAAATTCCATCAGCCTCGCGCCGTGGGTAAGCGGCATGGCGCAACCCAAGTTGAACCAGAAGGCATTGAACAGCATCCCCGTTCCCCTACCGCCCAAGAGTGAACGCGCTAAGCTCGTTGGCGAGTTGGATGATTTGGCCGACAGGATCGAACGGCTTGAAGAAAATCAGAAACAAAAGCTGGCCACCCTTGCCGGTTTGAAACAGTCCTTATTGCATCGCGCCTTTACCGGCGGATTGACTGCCGCCACCCCGAACCTGGCGCTTGCGTGAGTAATGCCGCAGAACCCGAAGGGCGTCCGCCCCCACCAAGACTGCCACCGGAGCGCGTGGCTTATTGGTATTTCCGTCTGAACGGTTTTTTGCAGATCGAGAACTTTGTGGTTCACCCAAAGCTCTATGGCGGGCAGCGGACGGACGCGGATTTGATCGGGGTGCGCTTTCCATATCGTGCGGAGCGGCTGATCGATAATCCCGACGATTTGATGGAAGATGACTGCGAGCGGCTCCAACTGCTGAATGATCGGGCCGACATTGTCATTGCTGAGATCAAGACGGGTCGCTGTGCTCTGAACGGCCCTTGGACGAACGAGGAAAATCAAAACATCCATCGTGTGCTTGCGGCCATCGGTAGCCTACCAGCCGATGTGATCGATGAAGCTGCGAACGCGCTCTACGCCACAGCTTCATTCAACCAACCCGACCATCCGCGCATCCGATTGATCCTGGTGGGCCGTGAACCCGATCCTGCCGTTACCGAGAAATATGCTGGCATCACACAGCTGACTTGGGCCGAAGTCCTGTCATTCATTTGGCAACGGTTCCACCGCTATATTCGGCAAAAGGCTCAAGTCGATCAATGGGATCACGTGGGCCGCTGTTTGAAGAACCTGGTCCGGCGCAACGACGAAGGCGAGTTCATCGCGACCGTCTGCGATTTGATGGGAGTCCGCACCAATAAACCGGAGGCAGCGGAATGAATGAAGCCGAAACCCGCGCCGAACTGATCGACCCCGCGCTGCACACTGCGGGGTGGGGCGTGGTGGAGGCCAGCCGCACGCGGCGCGAAGTTATCGCGCCGGGGCGGATCATGGGGAAGACCAAGCGCGCGAAGCCGCTTAGCTGCGATTACGTACTGGTCTATCGCAACACCCGCCTAGCCACGATCGAGGCCAAGGCAGCGACCAAGAGCTACACCGAAGGCGTCGGGCAGGCGAAGGATTATGCTACCCGGCTGCTCACCCGCTTTGCCTACGCCACCAACGGCAAGCAGATTTACCGCATCGACATGCAGACCGGCGCGGAAGGGCTGGTCGATACGTTCCCAACCCCGCAGGAACTGTGGGACGCCACCTTCGCCGAAGCGAACCTGTGGCGCGACCGCTTCGCCGCTGTTGCCTATGAAACTGGCGGTGGACGGTTCGAACCGCGCTACTACCAGCACAACGCCATCGAGCGGGTTCTGGAAGCCATTGCCGCCAAGAAATCACGCGTGCTGCTCACCCTTGCCACCGGCACCGGCAAGACCGCCGTCGCCTTCCAGATCGCCTGGAAGTTGTTTCACGCCCGCTGGAACCTGAGCGACTGGAACAGCGGGGAAGCCCCCACCCGGCACCCGCGCATCCTGTTCCTGGCCGATCGTAACATTCTCGCAGATCAGGCCTACAACAGCTTTTCAGCTTTCGAAGATGGCGCGCTGGCCCGCGTGAAGCCCGGCGAGATCAAGAAGAAGGGCGCGGTGCCCAAGAACGCCAGCGTCTTCTTCACAATCTTCCAGACCTTCACCAGCGGCACCGACGAACACGGCGAACCCGCGCCCTATTTCGGCGACTATCCGCCCGACTTCTTCGATTGCATCGTGATCGACGAATGCCATCGTGGCGGCGCGAAGGACGAAAGCGAATGGCGTGCGATTCTCGAATATTTCGCGCCCGCCGTGCAGATCGGCCTGACCGCCACGCCCAAGCGCAAGGGCAATGTCGATACATACGCCTATTTCGGCGAGCCGGTTTACACCTACTCGCTGAAGGAGGGGATCAACGACGGCTACTTGACACCGTTCAAGGTCCGCCAGATCGGCACCACGATCGACGAATATGTCTTCACGCCCGATGACAAAGTGGTCGAGGGCGAGGTGGAGGACGGCAAGCGCTACACCGAAGCCGACTTCAACCGGAACATCGAAATCCGCGAGCGCGAACTGTTCCGCGTCAAGACCTTCATGGGCATGATCGACCAGCGCGAAAAGACGCTGGTATTCTGCGCCACGCAGGAACACGCCGGGATCGTGCGCGACCTGATCAATCAGGTGAAGACTAGCGACAACCCTCATTATTGCGTCCGCGTCACAGCTAACGACGGCGCGGCTGGCGAGCAATGGCTGCGCACCTTCCAGGACAACGACAAGACCATCCCGACGATCCTGACCACCTCACAAAAGCTTTCAACCGGGGTGGACGCGCGCAACGTGCGCAACATCGTGCTGATGCGTCCGGTCAACTCGATGATCGAGTTCAAGCAGATCATCGGGCGCGCCACCCGTCTGTTCGACGGCAAGGCCTATTTCACGATCCACGATTTCGTGAAGGCCTATGAACACTTCAACGATCCCGAATGGGATGGCGAGCCGATGGACCCGGACCCGCCAAGGCCGCCGCTCCCTGGCCCCGGTCCCGGCAATCCGGGCGATCCGCCCGAGCC
>JAEZCS010000158.1 GCA_023433445.1 Pseudomonadota bacterium
CACCCGGTCGCGTCGCGCACCCAGAACCACCGACACGCGATCCCAGAAACGGATCTGGTCCTGCACATAAATGCCTAGCTGCTTCTGTGACACGGCGATCCAGTTGGTGGCGATCGCCGGAATGGTCAGGGCATCATAGTCGATGTCGTAAATATCGATGATATCAGTCCCAAAACCGGCTCGCTTGCTGACCTTGTTCCAGCTATAATCCAACCCGACCAGCAGCTTATGCTCGATGTCCGCGCCGGTGTTGAAGTTGAACAACAGGTTGTTGTCGGTGGAAAACACGTTCATCCGCGCATAGCTGCCATCACTGAACAGCGTCATGGTACGGCCGGCGGGGTCCAGATAAGGATTGGTCGGATTGCTGTAGCTGTCGGCGTAATGCGTGAAATAGGTGACGTCGCTGTCGATATAGCGCGCCTTGACGTTCAACTGCACATCATCGTTGAACCTCTGCGTCAGCGATCCACCGCCTTGCAGGGTGCGGCCGTCATAACGGTCCCAGCCCGGCTTCCCCACGAACAGGAACGGGTACAGCCGCTCCCCATTGTTCGGGTTGGGCCGGAACGTGCCGGCGATGGGCAGGAACTGCGACGTCGATCCGCTCTTGTCCTTCTGGTAGAGGCCCTGCAGCACCAGATCGGTATCCGGCGTCGGCTGCCAGCGGACGGACGGGGCGAACATCACCCGGTCGTCCCGTACATTGTCGATATAGGTGTCGGCATCGCGCACCCTTCCGACCGCGCGCACCGCCAGCGTGTCGGACAGCGCGACATTGACGTCGCCCAGGGCTTCCTTGCGGTCATGGCTGCCATAGACCAGCGACATTTCGCCACCGGTCTGGAATGTCGGCGCCTTGGAAACCAGATTGACGAGGCCGCCGATCGATCCCTGCCCGAACAGCACCGATGCGGGGCCGCGCACGATCTCGACTTGCGAGAAATTATAGGGATCGGACGTGATGCTGGCATAATAGCTGAAAATGTCGCGCATGCCGTCGCGGAACTGCAGCGCGTCGATCCCGCGAATGACGAAGCTGTCGACCCGCGTGTCACGGCCATAAGCATTGGCGGTGACGCCTGCGGCATATCTTACCGTATCGCTGATGCTGATCGCGCCCTGCGACAAATAGGTGCGGTCGCTGATCACCGTGACGGGCTGTGGCACTTCCAGCGGCGGCGTTTCGGTCTTTGTGCCCGCGCGGGCCGTGACGATGATGCCTTGTTCGCTTGCGCTCGCCTCATCGGCTGCGGCAGCGGGCGCGGTATCCTGCGCCATGGCCGGATGTGTCAGGGCCAAGGCGCACAGCGCCGCGCTCAGCTTCAGGATCGTGCGATTCGTCATTTCTTTCCCCCCGGGAATCGGTGTCGGCGCGCTGCTAATGAAATTGCGACAGATTTTCAATAGCAGCTTTTGCAAACGGGGCTTTTGACACCCGCCCCCAACCACCCCATGAGCTCCCCATGCATCTCAAAACCTTTTCAATTGACGATTTCCTTCGCGACTTCTGGCAAAAGCGCCCCCTCCTTATCCGTAATCCGTGGGACAACTGGACCAATCCGCTCGACCCGGATGAACTCGCCGGACTCGCCTGCGAAGAAGGCATCGAGTCGCGCCTGATCTCCGGAGCAGCAGGCCAGGCAACGGTGGAAAATGGCCCGTTGCCGGAAACAAGGTTCGCCGAGTTGGGAGCCAGTCCCTGGACACTGCTCGTACAGGCCGTTGACCACCATGCCCCCGATGTCGCCGATCTTATCAAGCCATTCCGCTTCATCCCGAACTGGCGCATCGACGATGTCATGGTGAGCTACGCCACGGACGGCGGCGGCGTCGGTCCTCACTATGATCAATATGACGTTTTCCTGATTCAGGGCCTCGGGCGACGGCGCTGGCGCGTCGGTCCCAAATGCGATGCTGCGACCCCATTGCTTCCCCACGAGGACCTGCGCCTGATTGCGAATTTCACAGCCGAGGAGGAATGGCTGTTGGAGCCGGGAGACATTCTTTACGTGCCGCCCGGCTTTGCGCATGACGGTGTTGCAGTCGGCGATGACTGCATGACCTATTCGATCGGCTTTCGCGCCCCGTTCCGCGCCGACCTCGTCGAAGGCTGGAGCGTCCACCAGGCCGATGGCATGGCCGAGGAAGATCGCTATGCCGATCCAGACCTCACCCCGCAGCTCAATCCAGGAGAGATAAGCTCGGCCGCTTTCGACCGCATGCATGCCATGGTCATGGAAGCGCTAAGCGATCGCGACGCTTTTGCCCGTTGGTTCGGGCTTCACAACAGCCTGCCCAAATATCCCGATGCCGACTGGCAGCCGGACGAACCTATCGCTCTGGACGAGGTGCTGGCGCTCCTCATCCAGGGCAAGGAACTCCGACGCAATCCGGCGAGCCGCTACTCCTTTATAAGGCGGGAGCCCTCCATCCTGCTGTTCGTAGACGGTCACTGCTTCGATTGCCGCGATGACACCGCGCCGCTCGCCGAAAAGCTATGCTCCGCCTCGACCCTTGCACCAGATCAGGAGCTTACAAAGAGCGCCGGGTCCATAGCCCTTATCAAAGCGCTGATCGACCAAGGCAGCCTCGCCTTCGATGAGGAGGGTTGACCGGTGTCGCTCATCCTCTTCAACAAGCCCTATGGCGTGCTCTGCCAGTTCACGGATGAAAGCACGGGTCCGCCGCGTCCGACGCTCGCGAACTTCATCGACAGACCGGGCGTCTATCCCGCAGGGCGGCTCGACCTCGACAGCGAAGGTTTGTTGTTGCTGACCGA
The DNA here is from genome assembly GCA_023433445.1 of Pseudomonadota bacterium. Lineage (GTDB taxonomy): Bacteria > Pseudomonadota > Alphaproteobacteria > Sphingomonadales > Sphingomonadaceae > Sphingobium. Next base: position 2,783 of record JAEZCS010000158.1, read on the forward strand.
TGATGGACGTTTGCAGGCGCGGATCGCCAACCCACGCTTCAAAATGCCCAAGACCTATCTGGTGCAGGTGGAGGGCGACCCCTCCGACGCAGCGCTTGAACCGTTAAGGCGCGGCGTAAAGCTGAAGGACGGGCTCACCCTCCCTGCTGAGGTGGAGCGGATCGAAGCGCCAGACTTGTGGCCACGCGATCCACCGGTACGCTATCGCAAGAGCGTGCCCGATTGCTGGCTCCGCATCACGATCCGGGAGGGCCGCAACCGGCAAGTACGTCGCATGACGGCGGCGGTGGGGCTTCCAACGCTGCGCCTCGTGCGCTGGCGGATCGGCGATTGGACATTGGACGGCATTGCGCAGGGCGAATGGCGCGAGGCCTGATGCAACCGTCTTGATCAGCTTTCCATCAGCCTCTTCAAAGTCTTGAGATCGCGATTGACCCACTTGATGTCGGCAGCAAATCGCTCGTCATCCATGCCCGGCTGCCGAAAGAGCGTCAGCATGACTTCCGCGCCCTCGCCATTTTGCACCACGCGCAAGGGGACATGAACCTCTTCGCCGCCACCCAAGTCGACATGATGATCCATCACTCCCAGATCATTGTGAGGAGTGAAGCAAATGCGGACAGGCCCTTCTGCCCCATCGGCCACCCAGCTGTCACCATCCTGGCGCAGCGCCGATTCCGCCAAACCGGATGCCCAGCTAGGGAAAAACTCCGGTCGCCAGATCTTCTCATACAAGGCGCGCCAATCCTGATTTATCGACACGCTGAATGTTCTGGCCGGTAGCACTATGGTCTCCTGTAACAACGCAACGCCCTAGACGCCCTACCCCGTCAAAGGAAGTGAAATGGACCAGCGCACCCCGCCGGAGCGGAATTCCAACCTGGTTTCAGCGCCCAGGCGATAGGCAAGTGCATCCTCGACCATCTCTCGGCCAAATCCCTGCCGCGAAGGATTGACGGAAATTGCGGGAACCCCTCGTTCGGCCCAGCATAAATGAAGCTTGGACGTCCCGCGACCATCTGCTTCGACCTGCCAGGAGATATTCAGACGGCCGTTCGGGACCTTCAGCGCTCCATATTTCAGGGCGTTGGTTGTGAGTTCGTGGAAGGCCAATCCTAATGTTTCACCGATTTTGGCACTCAGGGTCACGTCCGGCCCATCAATCTCAACCATAGAACCGTCATGGATCCCGACGCTCAGCAGTTCGTCCCTTATGAGGTTTTCCAGGTCCACCGTCTGATCTGCGCTGCTCGTGACGACAACCTGCGTGCGCGCGAGCGCATCCAGCCTTCCGACGAAATGATCGACCAGATGATCGACATTCTCGCTCGTCGCCGCGGTGCTTGCGAACATCGACCTGACGACTGTCAGCATGTTACGCACCCGGTGCTGAAGCTCAGCGACCAGCACGCGCAGTCGGTCCTCGCTTTCGCGCAGATCCTTTTCGCTCCGGCGCTGTTCCGTGATGTCCTGGAACAGAACCGCGACGGTCTTGTCGTGAGGATCGCCGACCTGAAAGGCGAAGAGATTGAATATCCGCCCGTTAAGCGCCTGCGAGTCTTCCTCGAACCGGCGGCTTTCGCCCGTCTCTGCGACATGCGCATAGATATCGACCCATTTGGGTTCGATCGCTGGTTGCAGTTCCCGAATGGTCCGCCCAACGGCATCACCAAGCCCATTATGCTTTTCAAATGCGGGGTTCACTTCCAGGAAGCGCCAGTCGACCGGACGGCCCGCGTCGTACAGCATCTGGATGATGCAATATCCTTCATCCATCGAATTGAAGAGATCGCGATACTTAAGTTCGCTTCTCTTCAATGCGGCCTCGGCCCGAGCACGCTCTACGGCAATGCGCGTCCGCCGAGCGGTTTCCTCGATGATTGAGATTTCGTCGGGCGTGAAAACATGCGGAACATCGTAGTGAACAGCCATGACTGCCAACGGCTGCCCGCCCCGCGAGAATGGAACGTTTATCGTCGCAGCCAATCCCAATTGCGCATATGCATCCCTGGTAGATGGGCTCATATCCGCATCCGCCTGGACGTCCGGCCTGACAAACGTCCGCCCGCTCCGCAAGGCCGCGAGCAGTTCATCCCCATAATCGGCATAGCGATATCGGCCAGCAAGGCTCGGGGCGCCGGCGGTCCAATCATGAATCATTTCAACATGCACGCCATCGCCGACATCCTCGGCATAGCCAACCCGGGCCGCGCCAAGATATTCGCCAAGCAACCGCTGCGCGAACTCCTGAACCTCGACCGGTTCTGCCAGGTCGCAAAGCCCTTCGCTGAGGTTCAGCAAAAATGCCTGCCGCTCCTCCGCTGCACGACGCGCGGTGACATCGCGGCCGATGCAATAGGCAAGGCCGTCTGCCTCACGGACTGCCGCATGCCATGAAATCCAACGGTAGCTTCCATCCTTGCACCGGAGTCGATGCTCAAACTCAAACAGTGCTGCGCCGCGATCCAGGTCAGCGCCTGCTGCCCGTGATCGTTCCAAATCATCAGGATGTATCAGAGGAGCAACGGGCTGACCGACCAGATCGGATGTGTTCCAACCCAGAATATGCTCGAAGGCCGGATTGATGCTGCGCCATGTACCGTCTTCGGACGATGCGGTAGCGAGCATGTCCACGGACAATTCGAAGAAATGCTGAAATACTACAGCGGCGTCCGAAGACATATTCTCATCAACCAAATGCGTGATCCATCATATCAACATTGTCAAAGGCCCGGCAATCAGCAACTTTGGTAACCCAAGGTAATGGCACTGCGCTGCACGCGCTCCAACGCGCACAACGCACATTCCGCCTCCCCGCTGGGCCCTGTGACGAAAATTCTCTTCAATCTCTCTTGACCCCTCGGTTCACCCGCGCAGGGAGGATGGCATGACTTATCGCTGGATTCGTTCGACGCGCATCTGCATTGTTGCCCTGGCTGCATCCTTGGTTCCCGTCGCTGCGGCGGCGGATCCGGCGCCGTTCGACCTGCCGGGGCCGGAACTTTCGGTGACGGTCACCCGTGCGGGGCGGACGTTGCCAATCGGACAGGTGCCCGCATTTGCGACCGGGGACATCGTCAGGATCGACGCAAATCTGCCTGAGGATCAGTCTGTCCGCTACCGGTTGATATCGGCCTTCCTGCGCGGCGCCATCAATCCGCCGCCCAAGAAATGGATCGCAACCGCGGAAACATGGGACCGAAAGGAGCGAAAGCGGAGCCTTAAGCTGACCATACCCGATCATGCGCGCCAATTGGTGCTGTTCATGGTGCCCGATACGGGCGG
>JAEZCS010000186.1 GCA_023433445.1 Pseudomonadota bacterium
TTCGAGGCGATCGAACGCGACTTCGCCACGCCGCGCATCTCGGAAATCACTGCGGCCGCCGACGGCATCGAGGACGAAGACCTGATCGAGCGCGAGGAGATGGTCGTCACGGTCACCGTGCAGGGCTATATCAAGCGCACCCCGCTCGAAAGCTTCCGTGCCCAGGGGCGCGGCGGCAAGGGCCGCTCGGGCATGGCGACCAAGGACGAGGATGCCATCACGGAGCTGTTCGTGACATCCACGCACACGCCCGTCCTGTTCTTCTCCACCGCAGGCAAGGTCTATCGCCTCAAGGTGTGGCGCCTGCCCGAAGGTGGTCCGGCAACGCGCGGCCGACCGATGGTCAACCTGTTGCCACTCGGCCCCGGTGAAACGATCCAGACCGTCCTGCCTCTTCCCGAGGATGAGGACAGCTGGAAGGACCTGCACGTCATGTTCGCTACCGCGAATGGGACGGTTCGCCGCAACAGCATGGATGCCTTCGCCAACGTGCCGAGCAACGGCAAGATCGCGATGCGCTTCGATGAGGGCAGCGAGGATCGGCTGATCGGCGTTGCTTTGCTCAGCGAAGAAGATGACGTGCTGCTCGCCACGCGCCAGGGCAAGGCCATCCGCTTCAAGGCAACGGATGTTCGCGAATTTCAGAGCCGCACTTCGACCGGTGTGCGCGGCATGACGCTCAAGGGTGACGACGAGGTCATATCCCTGTCGATCCTTCACCGCTCTGGCGCCAATCAGGACCAGCGCGAAGAATATCTGCGTTTCGCCCCGTGGAAGCCCGAAAAGGAAGGCGAGATGCAGGATCAGGACATGTTCGCCCTGATGCGCGATCGCGAACAGTTCATCCTGACCGTCTGCACCAACGGCTATGGCAAGCTGTCCTCCGCCTATGAATATCGCCGCACGGGTCGCGGCGGTCAGGGCATCACCAATATCGACAATATCGCCCGCAACGGCCCCGTGGTGGCGAGCTTCCCCGCGCGTCAGGGCGATCATTTGATGCTGGTTACCGATCAGGCAAAGCTGATCCGTATGGGCCTCGACACCCTGCGCATCATCGGACGCAACTCGGCAGGCGTTCGCCTCTTCAATGTGTCCGACAATGAGCATGTCGTCAGCGCCGCGAAGATCGAGGAAAGCGACGAGGAAACGGAAATCAGCACGCCGGCTGGCATGGAAGTCTCACCTGACGTCAGCCCCGAAGCCGACCCGGACCTCACCGAAGAGTGACCGACCTGTTCGCCTACAAGATCCTGACCAGGGATCAATATGACCAGCTAAAGACCGACGGCGTGTTCAAGGGCGCGCCCGTCGATCTTGCCGACGGCTACATTCACCTGTCCACCCGCGAGCAGGCGGCCGAAACCGCCGCCAGGCACTTCGCGGGTCAGGACCATCTGGTGATGGTGATGGTCGACCTTGCCCCCTTCGGCGAGACGGTGAAATGGGAAACGTCACGCGGCGGCGCACTCTTCCCCCATCTTTATGCCGACCTACCGCTCAGCGCGGTCGCAGGGAAAGTAATCCTGCGGCTGGATGCTCAGGGAAAGCATCTGTTTCCGGCAGGCTTCTGACAAATATTCGTTCAGGCCGCTCCCCGCCGCTGCGACCCTGCCCGACTATACTATCACGCAACATCCATCGCATCATAGACGAGCACCCGCTCCCATAGATGGCTGCACTCCGCGACGAATGCCTGATGGATCGGATGGTCCTGATAGGCCTTCTGGGCCTCTACGCTGTCAAAGCGCATCATTTCCGAAACATCGTAACTTGCATCCACGACATCGCGCTTTTCCGTTGGAGCCGGAATGCCGATATGCAGCTCACGGATGAACTCAATGCCCCTGAGGGTCTTGAGGCCCGCGATCAGTCGGTCCCTGTCCTGCGTCGACTTCGGATGCTTGAGCCAGAACAATGCGTGATGGATCAATGTCATGCTTTTACTATCCGATGCCGTTCCCGATGCAGGAAAGGCGATGGCGGCAGCGCCGCCGCCGATCCCGGCCAATATGGTCCTGCGCCTAAAGTCCATCGCGTCGCGCAACTCCTGTTTCGTTCCAACGCCGTGTCATGCGCATGACCTTACCGTCGGTTACCCAATAATCAAATCCACCCCATCTGATCCGGCGCGAACAGGCTGCCGCGAGCTGTATTCCCCAATGGGCCCAGCACACCGCAAACGGCGCAGCCACGTCCCACCATAGCGATCGTCGCGCCACGCGAGCCTGCGCAGGTTCCAACACGCCCGCGATGATCCGTCGCCGCACCAGCACCCGCCCAATCGCCGCGATATAGCCCAGCGCCACGGCGCTCCAGCCACCCGAGCCAAAAGCCCACATCCAGCCCAGCGCCTGCATGCCGACCACCGCAGTCGCGATAGCCCACATCCCCACGCTGTTCGTCACGATATGCCGATACTGCCGCACCCCGAACGCAACCGCACCGCGCCTCTCCAGCGGAGACGCCACCAGCAAGTCTCGCACCGGACGCAGTCGCAGCTTCGCGCGCCAACCAGCCAGGCCGATCGCCATGTCGTCCGACAATCGCCCAGCCAGCACCGCGTCCAGATCGAGTCGCTCCGCCACCTCGCGCGTCAGGGCCATCGCTCCACCCCAAGGCATGGTCGCGCTGGCGGCGCGCGGCAGCGTCGCCAGCTGCATCTCCACCGCCCCCACCAGCGTCGCAGCAGGTCGCGCCTCAGGCAGCAGCAACCGATAGCCGGTCACGATATCCGCTTTCCCCCGGACCAGAGGAAAGAGCAGCCGCCCCACCAAGCGGGCAGGCGGCTCGATGTCCGCATCCACGAAGACCAGATAGCGATCCCCGGGCCGCAGGGCTCGTAAGGCGGCGCGCAGCTTATGCACCTTCTGCCCCTCCTCCACAGCGACACCCGCGCGGATGAGTTGCACCCAATCCCCTTCCCGCGCCGCTAAAGCTTCCGCCGCCGCGCACCCGCCACTGGAGGCAATCACTAACCGAAACCGCGCCGTTTGCGCCTTCAGCCGGGCGATCAGTTCCGCCCCGCCGTCCCAATCATCCCGCACGGAAAGAAGCACGACCACGCCATCCGGCGCTTCCTCCTTGCGGTCTAGCGGAAGGTGCCGCCAATAGTTCAGCACACCGATCAGCGTCAGCCCCTGCAGCACCGCCCACGCCCAAAAGGCCCAACCCATCGTAAATCCAAGCCCTTTACCGCCCCGACCGCTGCTGTATGACGCTTGGCAAGATGCTCTCCAACCCTTTTCTCTTCACCCTCCTGCGCATTCTCCCGGCGTCGGTCGCCTCATGGCTTGGTGGCTGGCTGTCCGCGAACATAGCCCGCAGGAACATGAAGCTGCGAGACCAGCGCGCCCGCGCCAACCTCGCCATCCTGCGCCCCGATCTGGATGAAGCCACGCGTGAGGAAATGCTCACCCGCCGCTGGATCAATCTCGGCCG
>JAEZCS010000009.1 GCA_023433445.1 Pseudomonadota bacterium
GCAGGTGGACGCAGGGCGCATAGTAGCGTGCGGCACGATCGGCGATCTGGACGTAGCGGGACTTGCCCTGCCCTGCTTCCTCCATCAGCCGCGCAATATCGGCGATGACGGTGTCGGCTCCCGCCGCCGTCACATCGACGGTGATCGGCCCTTCGATATTCATCGCCCCCGCCTGCACGGCGTCCCCAGGCCGGACGCGGACCGGCGCGCACTCGCCGGTCAGGAAGGCAAGATCGATCCCGCTTTAGCCTTCCATGACGCGGCCGTCCGCCGCCAGCCTTTCGCCCGCAGCGACGAGCATGCGCATGCCGGGGCGCAGCGCGTTGGCTGCCATCCATTGACTGCGGCCGTGTTCGTGGAGGACCAGCGCACCCGGCGCGGTCTGCTTGAGCAAGGCCGCGACGCCCGCGCGCGCTCGTCCGCGCATCATGCTGTCGAGGCAGCGCCCCGCCAACAGGAAGAAGAGCAGCATCACCGCGCCATCGAACCAGGCATGTTCGCCGCCGACGATGGTTTCGAACAGGCTCATGGCAGTCGTCAGGAGCACGCCGATGCTGATCGGCACGTCCATGTTCGTCCGCCCCTGCCGCAACGCCGCCCAGGCGGAACGGATGAAGGGCTGGCCGGCATAGGCAACTGTCGGCAGCGCAATGAGTGCAGAGAGCCAGTGAAACATCGTCCGCGTCGCGCCTTCCGCACCCGACCAGATCGATACCGACAGCAGCATGATGTTCATCGCCGCAAAGCCCGCGACGGCGAGCGCGCGCACGAGCGCCTTGCCCTCGTCCGCCGCGACATCCTGCCCCGGATCGGCGAGTGGCTCCGCGTCGAAGCCGAGCGCTACGATGGCGGCCTTCAACTCCGGTGGCGTCAGTGCGGGATCATGGCTGATGACCACCCGCCTGGCGCTCAGATTGACGCGTGCAGAGCGGATTCCAGGCTTGAGCGGCAAGCCATTTTCGATCTTCGACAGGCACCCGGCGCAATGAATGCCTGGAACAGCGAACAGGCTTTCCTTGACCTCGAGCGGGGATGCTTCGTGCAACACGGGCTGGCTGGCCATCAGTCGATCTCCCGCAGCAGATGTTTTTTCCCAGCATCATGATGAAGCTCGAAACGCAGCTGCCATCGGCCAGCGGGCAAGGCGCGGTCGCTGACATACACTCCCGGCGCAGCCTCATGCAGGCGCAGCATGATGTCGGGCGTGCGCCCAACCGGATGCTGCGCCACCGCGCTGATCTGCGCACCCGCCACGTTGAGTTCCATCCGCACATGACGGGCGGTGTCCAGCGACACTCGATCAACCCAACCCAGTTTTTCCTGCGCGCGCGCCTGCGCCAGCCAGCCGTTGAACTTCTGGCTGGCGACATAGCTATTCTCCACCACGGCCCCGCCGAAGGATCGCACCGCGAGCGTCGCCATAGCCATGTTGACGGCAATGACGACGGAGAAACCGGCGACGAGTATCGCGGTCATGTGCCAGCCGGTGAAGGGACGGGCATGTTTCATGTTGAGGGCCTTTCGAAACGAGCGTCTTCGCTGTCGCCGCCGCCTTCGCGGTCCAGGGCGCGCACTGTGAAACGGAAATCCTGACGCGCGGGACCGGCGGAGGGCAGGGTCAGGAACAGGCGCAGCTTTGTCACGCTGTCGGCAGCGACAGTCGCCCGCACCGCATCGCTCGCCTCTTCCCGCGATCCGGCGTCGGTCCAGATTTTCGCGCCAGGCAGCCCGGCGACGCGCACCTCCACATCGCGCGGGCGGGTCTCCATGTTCCGCAGCTTCACGGTATAGGCATTGCGGATCGCGCCGTCGGACAGGCGCACAAAAATCGGATTGCGGTCCTGCTGCGCGCTGATGTCCAGCCGCGTACGTGCGCCCAGAGCGAACAGCATCGCCGCGCCGATGCTCGCCCAGACCGTGAAATAGGCAATCGTGCGCGGACGCAGCAGCGTCTTGAGCACCGGCTTGGCCGCCGCGCCCTTCTTTTCCGCCTCGGCATCGTCCTCGGTACAATAATCGATCAGCCCGCGCGGACGGCCGATCTGCTCCATCACTTTGTCGCACGCGTCTATGCACAGCGCGCAAGTGATGCAGCCGATCTGTGGGCCTTCCCGAATGTCGATGCCGGTGGGGCAGACCGCGACGCACTGGTTGCAATCGATACAGTCGCCATATTCGCCGGGATGCGCCTGCGCCTTCTTCAGGCTGCCGCGCTGCTCGCCACGCCAGTCCTTATAGGTCACGACCAGCGATTTTTCATCCAGCATCGCCGTCTGGATACGCGGCCATGGGCACATATAGATGCACACCTGCTCGCGCATGAAGCCGCCCAGGATGAAGGTGGTGGCGGTCAGCACCGCAACCGTCCCATAGGCAACCGGCGCTGCCGTGCCGCTCCAGAACTCCTGTTGCAAAGTTGGCGCATCGGCAAAATAGAAAATCCATGCGCCACCGGTGATGAATGCGATTGCCAGCCACACGGACCATTTGGCGATCCGCCGGGTCAGCTTGGCCACGCTCCACGGCGCTTTTGCCAGCTTCAGTTGCGCATTGCGGTCGCCATCGATGAACCGCTCGACATGCTGATAAAGGTCGGTCCACACCGTCTGCGGACAGGCATAGCCGCACCAGGCACGGCCCACGGCGGAGGTGACGAGGAACAGGCCGATCCCCGCCATGATAAGCAGCCCCGCCACATAATAAAATTCATGCGGCCAGATCTCGATCGAGAACATGTAGAAGCGGCGATGCGCCAGATCGACCAGCACCGCCTGGTCCGGTGCATAAGGCCCCCGGTCCCACCGCAGCCAGGGCGTCACCCAATAAATGCCGAGCGTCACCGCCATGATCGCCCATTTGAGGCGCCGGTAGAAACCGTCCACGGCCTTGGGGTAAACGCCCTTGCGCTTCTCGTAGAGCGAGGGGGAGCCCGACATCAGCATGCCTCTCTCCCCGGAATGACATCACCTGACGTCATCCGGGCCCCGATCCGGGATCCCGCTTCTTCGTCGCACCCGCTGCGCAAGGCAGCGGGGCCCCGGATCAAGCCCGGGATGACGGGGAGGCTGCGGGAGCTATTGGGCGGCATCACCCGCCACCTTTGCCGGTGTCGCCTCACCCCCGCCCAGGCTGTGGACATAGGCTGCCAGCATGCGGATGGTGGCCTTGTCGAGCTTGTCGTCCCAACGCGGCATCACGCCACGACGGCTGTTCCAGACGGATTCATGGATGGAGTCAGCGTCTCCACCATAGAGCCAGATCGCGTCGGTCAGGTTCGGCGCACCAACCTGACGGCTGCCCTCGCCCGCAGGTCCGTGGCAGACGGCGCAATTGTCAGCGAAAACCTTGGCTCCGCGCTGCGATACCGGGCTGGGACGGGCCTGCCCACTTATGACCCGCACATGCGCCACCACGTCATCGACCTGATCGGCCGTCAGCAACTGGTCCTTGCCGAACGCAGGCATCATCGACTGGCGGGTCGCCGCATGGTCGGGGTTGCGGACGCCGTCGGTGAGGGTCTTTTCGATCGCAGCCAGATCGCCGCCCCACAGCCAGTCATCGTCGTTGAGATTGGGATAGCCCTTCGACCCGGCTGCGCCAGATCCATGGCACTGCACGCAATGCACCCGGAAAGCCGCGCGTCCGCCTTCCACCGCCGCCTGCATGAGTTGCGGGCGCATGGGCAGGACGTCAATCGACGTGTCGGCAATTGCCTGCCTTACCGGCGCGATCTGCGCTTCCCGCGCGGCCAACTCCTTGTTGAGCGCGCCCCGGCTGGACCAACCAAGCAGCCCGCCCGTGGCGCGGTGGATCATCGGCAGCGCCGGATAGGCGATCACATAACCGATCGCGAACAGGATCGTCGCGTAGAAGGTCCACAGCCACCAGCGGGGCAGCGGCGTGTCCAGCTCCTGGATACCGTCCCATTCATGATGCTTGACCTCGGTGCCGGTGGCGGCGTCGATCCGCTTTTCATCAGCCATGATCCGCCTCCGAATGCTCCGTTTCGAAAATCGTCCGCGCGGCCTCTGCGCTACGCTCGCGCCCCTTGGGCCGGAAATGCCACCCGATCAGGACCGCGTAGGCGAGCGCCATGAAGACCAGACCCCAGCTGTCTGCGAAATGCCGCAATGCGTCGTAGCTCATCGTCCGACCTCCTGCGGCCTGGCGCTTTCCACATCGACCAGCGTGCCCAGCATCTGAAGATAGGCGACCAGCGCATCCATCTCCGTCACCTTGCCAGGATCACCGTCAAAGTCGCGCGCCTGCGCCTTTGGGTAGCGCTTGATCAGATCCTTGGCGTCCGCGTCGGGATCGGCCTGCGCCTTCAGGTCGTCATCCGCCTTGGCGATGTCGTCCTTGCTGTAGGGCACGCCGACACGGGACAGCGCCGTCAGGTCCTTGCCCATGTTGCCGGACTTCAACTCCCGCTCCGCCAGGAAAGCATAGCCCGGCATGATCGATTCCGGCACCACGGCGCGCGGGTCCTTCAGATGCTGGACATGCCATTCATCCGAATATCTGCCACCCACCCGCGCCAGATCGGGTCCCGTACGCTTCGATCCCCATTGGAAGGGATGGTCGTACATGCTTTCGGCCGCCAGGCTGTAATGGCCATAACGCTCCGTCTCGTCGCGGAACGGACGGATCATCTGGCTGTGGCAGTTATAGCATCCTTCGCGGATGTAGATATTCCTCCCCGCCAGCTCCAGCGGCGTATAGGGCCGCATGCCTTCCACTTTCTCGATGGTGTTGTCGATCCAGAACAGCGGCGCGATTTCCACTATTCCGCCGATGGCGACTACGACCAGTGACGCAATCCCCAGCAGGGAGACATTGCGCTCCAGCTTGCCATGATCCCAGAACTTGCCCTTTGTCTTGCTTGTCATGTCTTTGCGTCCTTAAGCAGGCTGGGTGACAAGCGGCCGGTCCGCGATCGGATCGAACGCCGCATCGCTCATCGGCTTTTCCTGCCTCAGCGGGCTGCCCGCGATGGTCTTGCCGATGTTCCAGGCCATGATGATCGCCCCGGCGAGGTACATGAGGCCGCCCACCGCGCGGATGACGTACATCGGGAACATCGCGCTTACGACTTCGGAGAAGGCATAGACGAGGTAACCGTCGCTCCCATATTCGCGCCACATCAGCCCTTGCATGATGCCCGCCACCCACATTGACGAGGCGTAAAGAACGATGCCCAGCGTTGCGAGCCAGAAGTGCCAGTTGATCAGGCGAAGACTGTAAAGCCTCTGCCGCTTCCACAGTCGTGGCGTCAGATAGTAGAGGCAGGCGAAAGTAATAAGCCCGTTCCAACCCAGGGCACCACTATGCACATGGCCGATCGTCCAGTCCGTATAGTGGCTGAGGCTGTTGACAGCCTTCACTGACATCATCGGCCCTTCGAAGGTACTCATGCCGTAGAAGGCGAGCGCCATCACCATCATGCGGATGATGGGATCGGTGCGGATGCGATCCCACGCGCCGTTCAGCGTCATGAGGCCGTTGATCATCCCCCCCCAGCTAGGCATCCACAGCATGACCGAAAAGACCATGCCCAAAGTCTGCGCCCAGTCGGGATGCGCGGTGTAATGAAGATGGTGCGGACCCGCCCAGATGTAGAGGAAGATCAGCGACCAGAAGTGGATGATCGACAGGCGATAACTATAGACCGGACGCTCCGCTTGCTTGGGCACGAAATAATACATCATGGCCAGGAAACCGGCAGTCAGGAAGAAACCGACCGCATTATGCCCGTACCACCATTGCGTCAGCGCGTCCTGGACACCCGCAAAAGCGCTGTAGCTCTTGGAACCAAGCAGGCTGACCGGCATCGACAGGTTGTTGACGATGTGCAGCATTGCGATCGTCAGGATGAAGCTGAGGTAGAACCAATTCGCCACATAGATATGTGGCTCGCTGCGGCGCAGGATCGTGCCGCCGAAGACGATCAGATAGGCGACCCAGACAATCGTCAGCCACAGATCCACAAACCATTCGGGCTCGGCATATTCCTTGCCCTCGGTAATACCCAGCAGATAGCCGGTCGCCGCAAGGACGATGAATAGCTGATAGCCCCAAAAGACGAAGCGCGCGAGCGAGGGGAAAGCAAGGCGCGCGCGGCAGGTGCGCTGCACCACATAGAAGCTGGTGGCAATCAGCGCATTGCCGCCGAATGCGAAGATGACCGCGGACGTATGCAGCGGCCGCAGCCGCCCGAAGCTTGTATATTCGATGCCGAGATTCAGCGCAGGAAAGGCCAGTTGCAAGGCGATGTAGAGCCCGGCCAGAAAGCCCGCCAGTCCCCAGAAAACGGTCGCGATGACACCCCAGCGGATCGGGTCGTCATCATATTTGCCCTGGTCGGCAGGCATCTTCACCAGACCGCGCGCGATCCCGGCATAATCGGCCCCGCCAATCGTCACCACCGCCATAAGCAGCGCCGCCGCGCAGGCTATGCCCATATGGACGGCAAAACCGCCGTCCACCGCCATCAGCGCCGCCAGCAAAGCGAGCACCGCCAGCGCGAACCAGCCGCCCGATTTCAATAATAGTTGATCCATGGGATCCCCCCGCGAAAGCTTGTCTGCGGCGCCCTTCCCCAGGGGCCGTCTTCATGAAAAAACCTCTGTCAAAGGCGCGGCCGCAGGTATGTAGGGGAATGTCCGTAGACAATTTGTCGCGCCCTCTTCCTCCTTCAGGCAGGGGTGGGCCAGCGCAACATCTGTGGAGATGACAAAGCTCAGCCCAGAGGCTCGCTTCCTCGCGCCCACCCTAACCCCTCCCGTTTACGGCAGGGGAACTTCAGACCACCAGAAGCTCGACCTCACTCCCCCTCGGCCATGCTCTCCAGCTGGCCGGCGTCGCAAATGCGAACGCCCCGCCGCCCGACCAGGGCGATGACGCCCAGCCGCTTCAGGTCGCTGAACTGGCGCGAGACGGTTTCGATTGTCATTCCCAAAATGTCCGCGATCTGCTGGCGTGAGAGAGGCAGATCGATTGCACCGCCAGCGTCCGCGCGCAGCCGTCTGCTCATGTCCAGCAGAAAGGACGCCACCTTCTCCCGCGCATTCTTGCGTCCGAGCAACAGCATCCAGCCGCGCGTCCGGTCCAGATCGTCCAGGGTCCGCTG
>JAEZCS010000127.1 GCA_023433445.1 Pseudomonadota bacterium
GAGAGCATGGGCTGTCGACGCGCGGCCGGGGCATGATGCGTGGCATCGATGTCGGGTCCGGCGAAAGCGCCGCAGCCATTACCGCCGCCTGCTTTGAGCGCGGGCTGATTATCGAAACCAGCGGCGCCCATGACGAGATCGTCAAAATCCTCGCGCCGCTGATCATAGACGATGCTCATCTTTCAGCCGGCCTGGACATATTGGAGGAATGTGTCCGCATGACATTGTCGATCCCCTACGACGTCGCCGCAGAATAAAGAGGATATATCATGATTGTTCGCAAACTTCAGGCCATCCGAAAGTCAGCCCTCAATGTTCGGTCGGAGCAGTGGGAAAGTGCAAGGCTACTGTTGAAAGATGATGATATGGGATTTTCATTCCATGTCACGACCATGTATGCCGGTGAAGAAATCAAGATGCACTACCAGAACCATCTGGAAGCGGTGCTCGTCCTGAAGGGCACGGGCACGATCGAGGACCTTGGCACCGGCGTCACTCATCAGCTGGCCTCGGGCGTCATGTATGCGCTCAATGCCCATGACAAGCATGTCGTCCGGCCCACGACCGACATTCTGTGCGCCTGCGTTTTCAATCCGCCGGTCACCGGCGCTGAGGTGCATGACGAAAACGGCGCCTATCCGGCCGAAGCGGACATGGTTCGCAAGGTCGAATTGAGTAACTGACATTCACTAAAAAGGGGGAAGTCCCTTGCAAGACATCTACCCATCCCGCCATGCAGACATGGCGGAATTTCTGCCGCGCCTGGACCCTGTGGTTCACGGCGCATGGAACGAGCAGGCTCCGATCACCAGAGAGCAAGCCGCGCAATTCGACCGCGACGGATATCTGGTGCTGGAAGAGCTGTTTTCGGACGAGGAAGTCGCCTTTCTCCAGCGTGAGGCAGCCAAGCTGCTGGCCGATCCGGCCGCGCTGGAAGATGAAACGGTGATCACCGAGCCGGAAGGCAAGGAAGTACGGTCGATCTTTCGCATTCACGCGCAAAATGCCGTGATCGGAAGGCTGTCCGCAGACGAGAGGCTGGCGGGGGTTGCCCAATTCCTGCTGGGCGACGACGTCTACATTCATCAGTCGCGGCTGAACTACAAGCCCGGTTTCCAGGGCAAGGAATTTTACTGGCACAGCGATTTCGAGACATGGCATGTCGAGGACGGGATGCCCCGGATGCGGGCTCTGTCCATGTCCATATTGCTGGCGGAAAACACGCCGCATAACGGCCCGTTGATGCTGATCCCCGGATCGCACCGCAGCTTCCTGACCTGCGTCGGGGAAACGCCCGAAGATCATTATCGCTCGTCACTGAAGCGGCAGGAATATGGCGTGCCGGACGAAGACAGTCTGGCCGAACTGGCGCACAAGCATGGCATCGTCGCGCCGACCGGCAAGCCGGGGTCCGTAGTCATTTTCGATTGCAACATCATGCATGGGTCGAACGGGAACATCACGCCCTTTCCCCGCGCGAACGCCTTCCTCGTCTACAATGCCGTCAGCAATCGGTTGGCCGCGCCGTTCGGCGTCGAGAAGCCCCGCCCGGAGTTCATCGCGGCGCGCGGCGAACCCCGGCCGATAGAGCCGGTATCAGGGCCATTGATGGAAGAGGTTCTGGCATGAACGGGCACAGTGTAGAAAAGATCGGCGGCACGTCCATGGCCGCCACGAGCACCCTGTTCGACAATGTGTTGATCGCGGGCCGGAAAGGCGCGGATCTCTACAACCGCCTGTTCGTCGTGTCCGCCTATGCCGGAATGACGGACCTGCTGCTGGAACATAAGAAGAGCGGCAAGCCCGGCGTCTATGCGCGCTTCGTCGCGGACGAGGGAATGGACGGGTGGCGCGAGGCGATCGAGGACGTTCGCACGGCGATGCAATCACGCAATGCCGCGATGTTCGCGCGTTCTGAAAGCCTGCGCGAGGCAGACGCCTTCGTCGACATGCGGATCGACGCGATTGCCGCCTGCCTGAACGATCTGGCTCGATTGCGGAGCCATGGGCGCTTCTGCGTCAAGGAACAGTTGATGACGGTGCGCGAACTGCTGGCGGGCCTGGGCGAAGCGCATAGCGCGCACAGCACCACGCTGCTGCTCCGGGACCGAGGGGTCAACGCCGCTTTCGTCGACCTGACGCTGTGGGAGCAGGATGATCTGGCCGGGCTGGACGACACCATCACCGCCGCGCTCGACCCGATCGATTTCAGTTCGACGCTGCCCATCGTCACCGGCTATGCCGGGTGCCGCGAGGGCATGGTGCGCCGCTATGCGCGGGGCTATTCCGAAATGACCTTTTCGCGCATCGCGGTGCTGACCGGCGCGCGTGAGGCGATCATCCACAAGGAATTTCACCTGTCGAGCGCCGATCCAAGGCTGGTGGGCACGGACAAGGCGCGCAAGATCGGCCGCACCAATTACGACGTGGCGGACCAGCTCGCCAATCTGGGGATGGAGGCGATCCACCCCGGCGCCGGGCGCGGCCTGCGCCAGACCAACATTCCGCTGCGCGTGCGCAATACGTTCGACCGGGAAGACGGCGGAACGCTGATCTGCGGCGATTATGTG
Organism: Pseudomonadota bacterium; assembly: GCA_023433445.1. GTDB lineage: Bacteria > Pseudomonadota > Alphaproteobacteria > Sphingomonadales > Sphingomonadaceae > Sphingobium. The sequence continues at coordinate 2,571 of JAEZCS010000127.1, forward strand.
TCCGACACGCCGCGCGTGGAGATCGTCACCGGCATCCGCCATGCGCAGGCGTTGCAATTTTTCGAGCAGGACATGGTCGGCGTGAAGGGCTATGACGCCGCCATATTGGAAGCGTTGACGGCCCATGACGCATGGATCGTGAGCAAATCGTCGAACGCCAATACCATCACCCACTATCTCTATACGGATGCGGCGACGGTAAAGCGGGTGATAGACGATCTGCAGAAGCGGCATCATGATGCCGCCATATCATCTCATCCGGTAGCGATCGTTTCCGTGATCGGCAGCGACATCGCGCGTCCGTCGCTGGTCGCCGATGCATTGGCCGCACTGGCCAGCGAAGGCATCGACATCATCGCGATGCAGCACCAGATCCGCAACGTCGACGTGCAGTTCATCGTCGATGTCGCGCATTATGATGCGGCGATCCGGGCGTTGCACCGGGCGCTGGTCGAGCGGGACGACATGGGCAAGGCGGAACAGCGCGCCGCATGATCGCAGCGCCGGATTGACCATCATGCTTGCCGCCATTCTTCCCGTTCGCAGCCTGTTGCTGTCCATCTTCATGCTGATGGCGGGCAGCGGCTTCCTGGCCACGCTCGTCAGCCTGCGGCTGGAACGGGCGGGGAGCGGCACGATGGCGATCGGCATCGTCGCGACCGCCTATTTCGGCGGGCTGATCATCGGATCGCTCCGCGCCGCGGGCGTGGTGCGGCGGGTGGGGCATATTCGCGCCTTCGCCGCCTTAGTCGCGCTGCTGTCGGCGAGCACGCTGTCCTATGCCCTGCTCACCCACCCGCTGTTCTGGACGCTATTGCGGCTGATCGACGGGATCTGTGTCGCGGGGGTGTTCGTGTGCCTGGAAAGCTGGCTCAACGCCCGTGCCGAGCCGCAAATGCGCGGCACGGTGCTGGCGGCCTATATGGTCGCGCTCTATTCGGGGCAGGCCATCGGGCAATTGCTGCTGGGCGCCAGCGGGGCATTGCCGGCCATCCCCTTTCAATTGGCGTCGATCCTCATTTCCCTGGCCATCATCCCATTGTGCCTGACGCGCAGCTCAGCGCCAGCGCCTGTGGAAGCGGACGCGTTCACGATCCGGTCGCTGGTAGTAGCGTCGCCATTGGGCGCAGGGGGCGCTGTAGCGACGGGCTTGATGCTGGGCGCCTTTTATGGGCTGGCGGCAGTGCATGTCCGGCGGCTGGGGCTGGACCTGGCCGAGACCGCGCACTTCATGATGATCGTCATCCTGGGCGGGGTGGCGCTGCAATGGCCTTTGGGCCGTTTGTCCGACCGGCATGACCGGCGAGCGGTGATCGTTGGCTGTTTCGCGATCACCGCCGTGGTCAGCATCGCGCTGTCGCTGAGCAAGGGCGACGCGTTCATCATGCCGCTGGGTGCGCTGTTCGGGGGGCTGAGCTTTGCGCTCTATCCGCTGTGCGTCGCGCATTGCAACGATCGGCTGCTGGAGATCGAAAGGGTGGCGGCGAGCGGGCGGCTGGTGCTGCTCTATTCCATCGGCGCGGCGATGGGCCCGGTGCTGGCGGCGATCTTCATGACGGCGGCGGGAACCGGTGGGCTGTTCCTCTTCATCGCGCTCTGCGCCGGGCTGGCGATGATGATCGGGCTCTGGCGGCAGACGGCTTCGGAACCCGTGCCCGGGGATTACCAGCAGGATTTCCAGATCCTGCCCCGCACCACGCCCATGGCCGCACTGCTGGACCCCAACAGCGCCGATGAGGACGCGACCGAAGGACAGATGACATGAGCGCAAGTCTTAGCCCGGCCATCGCGGCCGATCCGTCGCCCGCAATAACCCAACAGGCGACGCTGCGCCGCGCCATCGCCGCATCGGCCATGGGCAACGCCACCGAATGGTTCGACTATGGCATCTATGCCTATGGCCTGACCTATATTTCGGCGGCGCTATTTCCGGGGAGCACGGACGAGGCGGTGCTGTTCGCGCTGGCGACATTCGCGATCTCATTCCTGGTTCGGCCGCTAGGCGGGCTGTTCTGGGGGCCGCTGGGCGACCGGCTGGGGCGCAAGTCGGTGCTCGCGCTCACCATATTGCTGATGTCCGGCGCGACGCTGGGCGTGGGCCTGGTCCCCGATCATGCCAGCATCGGTTTCTGGGCCCCTGCCCTGCTGGTCGTGCTGCGCATGGTGCAGGGATTTTCGACCGGTGGCGAATATGGCGGCGCGGCGACGTTCATGGCGGAGTATTCCCCTGACGATCGACGTGGTTTTTACGGGAGCTTCTTGGAATTCGGCACGCTGGCGGGCTTTGCGCTCGGGGCGTCATTGATGCTGGGCTTTTCCCTGTTGCTGGGCGACGCGGCGATGCACGAATGGGGATGGCGCGTCCCGTTCCTGATAGCAGCGCCCATGGGGCTTATCGGCATGTATCTGCGCTCCAGGATGGAGGACACGCCGGTGTTTCAGGCAACGGCGGCCTTGCACGATGCGGGCCCGCCGCAGCCGCCCTTGCGCCTGTTGATAGAGCGGCATTGGCCGGCGATGCTGGTCGTGGGCGGATTGGTCATCGCGCTGAACGTGGTGAACTATACCTTGCTCAGCTATATGCCGACATACCTCCAGCGGCGGATCGGACTGTCGAGCGACGAGGCGCTGATCGTGCCGATCATCGGCATGCTGCTGATGATGGTGTTCCTGCCCTTTGCCGGGGCGCTTTCGGACAAGGTGGGCCGCAGGGCGATGTGGCGGTTCTCGCTAGTGGGACTGCTCGTCGCGGTGGTGCCGCTTTATATGCTGATGGCGACGGGCCTTGCGGGCGCGATCATCGGCTTCATCGTGCTGGGGCTGCTCTATGTCCCGCAACTGGCGACCATCACCGCCACCTTCCCCGCACTGTTCCCGACGCAGGTGCGGTTCGCGGGGTTCGCCATCGCCTATAATGTGTCGACCAGCATCTTCGGCGGGACGGCCCCGGTTATAGGCAGCGGGCTCATCAACCTGACCGGCAACGGGCTGATGCCAGCATTCTACATGATGTTCGCCTGCATCGTCGGCCTGATCGCGTTGCGCTTCATGCCGGAGACGGCGGGCAAATCCCTTTATGACGACCCCTTCGCGGAGAAGCAGGCTTGATCACCCACCTTCCAGTTCCCAACGACAGCATCAGGACCATAGCTGGCGGCTATGCGGACGAGCCGTGGATGCAGAGCGGCCTCGCGCTGCTGCTGCTCGTGTTGTTCGCATGGATCGCGAACTGGATCACCAAGCGCATCGTCCTCAAAATACTGCTGCGGCTGCTCAACCACCTGCCCTTCCGCATCGAGGCCGAGCATATCGGATCGATCGTCGCCCGTCTGTCGAACATCGTTCCCGCGATCGTCATTCAGGCAGGCATTGGCGCTGTGCCCCACCTGCCCATCGCCGCCGTCACATTGGTGCGCAGCCTGTGCACGGCGTTCATCATATTGACCATCGCCATCGCGCTCAGCGGGTTCCTGACGCTGCTGAACGACCTGTATCAGCGCCGCCCCCATGCCGCGAACCGGCCGATCAAGGGTTATGTGCAGCTGGGCAAGCTGCTGCTTTATGGTGCCGCGACGATCCTGATCATCGCGGCGTTGATGGATCAGTCGCCGCTGCTGCTGCTGTCTGGCCTCGGCGCGATGGCCGCAGTGCTGATGCTGGTGTTCAAGGACACGATCCTGTCGCTCGTCGCATCGGTGCAGATCGGGTCGAACGACATGGTCCGGGTCGGCGACTGGATCGAAATGCCGAAATTCAATGCCGACGGGGATGTCATCGACATCGCGCTGCATACGGTGAAGGTGCAGAATTTCGACAAGACCGTCACGACGGTGCCAACACATCTGCTGATTTCAGAAAGCTTCCGCAACTGGCGCGGCATGCAGGAATCCGGGGGACGGCGCATCATGCGGTCTTTGATGATCGATCAGCGGAGCGTGCGCTTCCTGGAGGGGAGCGACGTCGAGAAGCTGGCGCAATTCGCGGTGCTGCGTCCCTATCTGGAAGGCAAGCGGCAGGAAATCGAGCGTTGGAATGCCGAGCATGGCGCAGAAGGCACCGTCAACGGCAGAAGGCTGACCAATGTCGGCACATTCCGCGCCTATGTCCTGGCCTACCTGCAATCAAGGAGCGACATTGCCCAGGACAAGACCTTGCTCGTGCGCCAGCTGGCGCCGAGTGAAAACGGCCTGCCGATGCAAATCTATGCCTTTGCCAACAGCACGGTCTGGGCAGAATATGAAGGCATCCAGGCGGACATATTCGACCACCTGATGGCAATCTTGCCCGATTTCGACCTGCGACTGTTCCAGCGTCCGGCTGGCGCGGACTTGGCGGCGCTCACCGCCGCCTGAACCATTAGCCTCGGGTAGCGCTGAACAGGGGGAGCCGTTTGTAAAGCGGGTCATCCGCGCCCGCCCGGCCTGTTTCGACACCTTCCGTCCCGAAACTGTCCCGCTGCTCCATCGCCTTCTCTTCGGTAGAATCGAGGATGAAGAAGCGATGGGCAAAGCGCCAGACGCCGTCGCGTCTTTCATAGCGATCGGCGTAGCGTCCCCACGCAATGAATTCGCCCGTGCCGTCCGCGGTCAGATGCCAGGCGCGGGCGGTGATGACGCCCTCTGCCCGATCGCCATCCAGCAGGAACAGCATGTTCAACATCGTATGCGATGTGGCGGACCAGGTTGCCAGCATCTGCGGCAGCCAGTCGATGAAGCCTGATGCCGGTCCGCAATAATAGGGACTGTGATCGTCGATCGCGTCCTCATGGTAGAGCGACCTGAGCAGGCCATAGTCGCGCCGGTCTATGCCATGACCATAGGCGGCGACGAGGTGCTGGAGCGCCATGCGATCCTGCACCTCCTCTGCCGAAAAGCGGTGGGGATGAAGTGATCCACCCCCTTGCGCCTGTTCAGACACCGAAGCCTCCAGCGACCGAAATGGTCTGGCCGGTCACATAATTGGCGTCGTCCGAAGCCAGGAACACGGCGGCCTTGCCGATATCCTCGGCCAGGCCCCAGCGCTTGATGGGCAACATCGCCTTGACGTTGCGTTCCCATTCCGCGTCGAAATAGCCTTCCTGCTGGCCGACCTTGAACTGGCCCGCGTCGATCACGCCGACAAGCACGGAGTTGGCGCGGATTTCGTGGACGCCCTCTTCCTTGGCAATGCCCTTGACCAGCGATTCATTGCACGCCTTGGGCGCGACGGAAAGGCCGTCGAGATGGGGCCACCAGTCATGGCCCGCCGATCCCAGATGGACGAAGGAGCCGCCGCCCTTGGCCCGCATGTGGGGGATGGCGATGCGGACGGCGTAGTAGAAGCCGAACGCTTCGATTTCCATCGATGCGCGGAACTGTTCCAGCGACCAGTCGGCAATATTGACCTGCGCCACGATGGGGCCTGCGCCCCAGACGATGCTGTGGACGCGGCCATGCGCCTCTACAGCGCTGGCGAAACCGGCTTCCAGCTCTTCATAGCTGCGGGCATCCGCCTGATGGATGCTCGCCTTGCGGCCAAGCTTGCGGACTTCCTCAGCGGCGGCTTCCGCGCTGTCCTTCTTGGAACGATAGAAGATTGCGACGTCGGTGCCCGCTTTGGCGAACTCCAGCGCGACGCCTTTGCCGATGCCACCGCTGCCGCCGAAAACCGCGACCGCGCCTTCAGGAAATGCCCTGCTCATTCTCTTCCTTTCTTGACTATATATGCGTGATTATTCGGCGGCCTGCAGATGAGGTGCCGGGGCCATGCCGCTGGTATGGTGCACGCCGTTTGCGCGCGCCTGAAATTCCGCCGCCTTGTCGCGCGGATTGAAGAATTGGCGATACCATGCCCGGCTGCGATGGAAGGGGCCATCGGTGGGCAGGCGCAGGATGTTGAAAGCCGGACCCTTGGTCTGCCAGATCGCGAAATCCTGGGAAAAGGCGGCAAGGCCCGCCGCATGATATTGGGTGCGAAGCTCGACATCTTCGGCCGTCGGCGGCGTGTTTAGCGCGCGGGTGACGATGCTGTGCCAGACCTGTGTCACGCCATCTTCCTTGGGCGTGTGGCAGATGATCTGAACGGCGTCGGTTTCTCCCGAATAGCGGGCGATGAGGATGCCGGGCCCGGTATAGACGGCATCGACGTCCAGCACGCCGCTTTCGCTGGTCATGGTTTCGTGGCCGCCGCCCGAAATCTGCTTGCCGATCGGCCCGTCGAACACGGAATCGAAATAGGCGAGCTTTTGCCCGTGGATCGGGCCGAAGTGGCGGGTGTCGACGAGGTTGTCGAGAATTTCCTGCGGGTGGACATTGAGGGTGCCGAGGTCGTCATAATCGCCATTCATCCACTGCGGATCATCCCATTCGGGCAGGTCCGGCAGGGCGTATTCGGGGGCGCCTTCCTCCGCGTCGTGCCAGGCGAAGACGCAGCCGAAGCGTTCCTCCACCGGATAGGAACGGAGCTTGGCGGCGGGCGGGATGGCGCCGTCATAATAGGGGATATGGTCGCACTTGCCATCCGGGCCGAAGCGCCAGCTATGATAGGGGCAGCGGATGGAGTCCCCTTCGATCCGCTGCGCCGCCGCGCCGGATGTCTGTTCCGCCGCCAGATGCGCCTGCATGTGCGGGCAATAGGCGTCGAGTAGCACGATGCGGCCGGACTCGCCCCGATAGATGACCAGTTCGCGACCCAGCATCCGCAATGCAGTGGGTGCGCCAGTCACGTCGGACGCGCGCGCCACCATCAGCCAGCCGCGCGGGAAGGTGAATTCGCCCAGATTATATTCAGCGGTGGTCGCCATAATCCTCTCCTAAAATGGCTGCGTCGCCCAGCCGATCCAGCGGAGAAAGTGCCTGTCGGACGAAAAGAGTGCAATCGGCTTCTGATTTATCCTATCACCCTATGATCTTATTCTATCGCTAAAAGATGGGCTCAGGAAAATGGCCAAGACGCGGCGACCCGGCATTGCTACCATCCTGCTCGAACTACGGCGGGAACTGAAGGCGAGGGGGATCCGGGTGGCTAGTCTCGCCACACAGATGAAGGTCGCGGAGCCGACCATATGGCGATGGCTGCGCGGCGATGGCCTGACGCTCGATCGGCTGGACGAAATGTGTGCGATTGCTGATCTGGACATGCGCGATCTGGTGACGCGCGGCGACGATCAGCAGGACAGCTTCACCCTGGCACAGGAGCGTGTGCTGGCGGCCGACCGAGGGTTGGCGCTGGTGTTTTTCGCGATCCTGCACGGTGCGCAGCGGCAGGATCTGGAGCAGGAGTTCGGCCTGCCTGCCGATCGGCTGGATAGTCATCTGGAGCGGCTGAAGCGGCTGGGGCTGATCGAGACGCCATCGCGCGGGCGCATCCGGTGCAAGACGCGGCGCGCGGTGCGATGGCGGCGGGGCGGGCCATTGTCGATGGCGTTCGAGCGGACGGTGAAGCCGCTCTTCATGTCGATGGATTTCGGTTCGGCAGAGGCGCTTTACATGTCCGACATGGTGTCCCTGAGCGAGGCGGGGCGAGCGCGGGTCCAGGCGCTGTTCGAAGCGTTGCGGGACGACATTCATGTGATCGGAGAGCAGGAGGAAGCCGCGCGGCTGGAAGGCCGGGCGTGGAGCGGCGTGCTGATGATGGTGCGGCCGTTCGATATTGGAGAGCTGACGTCGGAATGGCGCGGCAAGGCGAGATAAGGAGAGTTTCTTGGCTACATTCGAAAAGGGCTGCACGCTGCTGTTCGGCGGCAGCGGGGGCATCGGCAGCGGCATTTCCCGTGTGTTCGCGCAGCAGGGGTCGGACATCGCGATCGTCTATCGCGGCAATGAAAAGCGCGCGGCAGAGGTGGCCTCGGCGGCGCGGGAACATGGCCGCCATGTCAGCATCCATCAGGCCGATGTGACCGACCTGAATGACGTGCGCGCCGTCATCGATGAAGCGATCGCGGAGCATGGGCGTATTCATACGGTCGTTTGGGCAGCCGGGCCGCTGGTCAACCAGCGTTATCTCAGCTCCACGCCGATGGACGAATGGCGGCATGCTTTCGACGTCGAAGTCCATGGCTTCTTCGCCGTGGTTCAGGCGGTGGTGCCGCATATGCGCGAACAGGGCGGCGGCAGTTTCGTGACGCTTGGGTCCGCCGGACATGACTGGTGGCCATCACGCGACGGCATGTCGGTCGCGGTCAAGGCGTCGAACGAGCAATTGGTGAAGGGCATCGCCAAGGAGGAGGGCCGCTACGGCATCCGCGCCAACTCCGTCCTCGTCGGCGTGATCGATGCGGGACAGCTTCATGAGCTCAGCCGCCTGGGCCAGATCGATCAACGATGGGTGGACAATACCCATCGCCTTCTCTGCCTGAAGCGCTGGGGCACGGCGGAGGAAATCGGCCATGCCTGCGTGTTCTTCGCGTCCAACGAAGCTGCCTATGTGACCGGGCAGCACATATCCGTGTCGGGCGGCTTTGGCGTGTAATAGCTGGAGAGTGCAAACGATCCGGCCATCGTCCCCCCCTAGTAAACCAGCCTTTCGACGTGGGCGAGCTTGTCGGGGTTGCGCATGACATAGATGGCGGCCACCCGGCCGCCTTCTATGAGGAGCGCGGTGGTCTGCACCATGCCATCCGCCTCGCGCGTGACGAAGCCGGGCAAGCCATTGATGAAGGCGTGCCTTATCAATTCAGGATCGGCGCGGCGCAGGCGGAAGATGGCAGACAGGCCTCGCATCACCTCGGACACGCCATTGAGAATCCGGCTTGCGGCGGCGCGTTTGCCACCACCATCGGAATGGAAGCGCACATCACTTGCCAGCAGTGACGCAAGCGCTGCGGCATCACCGATCCGCGTCGCTTCGTAGAAAGCCGCAGCAATGGCCAGTCCATGGTCGCGTTCGACTGGAAAGCGAGTCCGTTCGCTCCGCACATGCTCTCTGGCGCGCGAGGCCAGTTGGCGGCAGGCGGCGGCGTCTCGATTGATGGAGCGGGCAATGTCGTCGAAGCTTTCACCGAACACGTCATGGAGCAGGAATGCTGCCCGTTCGAGCGGCGAGAGGCGCTCCAGCGCGAGCATGAGGGGTAGCGTCACGTCTTCTACCGGCTCTGCCTCCACCAGCGGCTCAGGAAGCCAAGGGCCAACATATTCTTCCCGCCGCATCCGTGCGGACTTGAGCTGATCAAGGCACAGCCGCGTTACCACCCGGCGGAGGAAGGCGGCGGGTACGCGCACCATATTCCTGTCGGTGCTGGCCCAGCGGATGAAGGCTTCTTGCAGCACATCCTCCGCATCGGCCATCGAACCGAGCATCCGATAGGCGACGCGCAGCAATGCAGGCCGCTGCGCGTCGAAGGTCGCCACGGCGTCGTCTGTCATGCAGGCCAGCCAAGCGTTGCATCGTAGAGGTGAAAGCCGACCGCCAGTCGGTTCCAGCCATTGATGACGTTAATCGCCAGCGTCAGCTGCACCTGCTCCTCCGCGCTGAATTCTGACGCCAGACCAGCATAGACATGATCAGGCGCACGTTTAGTGGCGACTTCTGTCAGATGGTCGGTCCATGCAAGCGCCGCCCGCTCACGCGCACTATAGCAGGGAGCTTCCTCCCATGCGCTGAGCAGATGGATGCGTTGTTCGGTCTCGCCTGCCTTCCGCGCGTCGGACGTGTGCATGTTAAGACAATTGGCGCAGCCATTGATTTGCGACGAGCGGATCTTCACCAGTTCGAGCAGGCTCTTTTCGATCCCGCATGTTTCTACCTGCATCGACAGGTTATACCATGCTTTGAACAGGAGGCCGCCCGAAACGTAAACGTCGGCGCGCTTGGTCATGTCACATATCCCTTCCTTGATTGTCGGATACCGTCATGACGAGGCCGCGGACGCCAGTGTGACATGCACAGGATCAAAATCGAGATTTTCTGAAAATTAGCTGATGGCGGGGCTGTTGCGGGTGGGTCGGCGGTCTCCTGCTCCTGCCGCCAAAGCGGTCTTCGTTTTTTTTCGATCGGGCGGGAATAAGTGCGCATGGGCGAGCGTAAGCGCCAATCATGCACGCTCGTTCTCAACAAAAACAGCTTGGCCACCTGCCTGCCCGTGCCCGCAGCGCAGGTCGCCCGCTGCGGCTTGCCCTGTTTTCCGGCAACTATGATTGTGTGCGCGATGGCGCGAACCAGGCTCTCAACAGGCTGGTGGCATATCTGGAGGCGAAACACGGGGTCGAGGTCCGCATATATTCGCCGCGTGCGAAGGCACCGGCCTTTGCTTCTGTCGGAGACATAAGAGAGGTTCGGTCGCTGGGGTTGCCGGGAAGGCCGGAATATCGGCTGGCGCTGGGACTGACATCGGCAGCCCGAGCCGATCTTGCTGACTTCGCGCCCGATATCATCCATCTTTCCGCGCCAGATTGGCTTGGATGGCAGGCGCTGGGCTATGCGCGTCAGCGTGGGATTCCCGTTGTCGCCAGCTTGCATACGCGCTTTGAAACCTATGCCGATTATTATCGGCTGTCCTTTCTGCGCAGGCCGATCGAGCGCTATCTCGACCGCTTTTATGGGCGGTGCGACCGCATATTGGCGCCAACCGAACCCATCGCCAACGAACTCATCGGCTCCTACGGGGCAGAGAAGGTTGGCATTTGGGGACGAGGCGTGGACCGATCCCGCTTTCATCCGTCCCTGCGATCCGACGCGGTGCGGGCGCAATATGGCTATGACCAGACGGACATCGTCCCTCTCTTCTTCGGCCGTCTGGTGGTTGAAAAGGGACTGGGCATCTTTGCAGAGGCCATCACCCTGCTCCGCGCCCGTGGGCATGTTGTCCGGCCATTGATCGTCGGGGACGGGCCAGCGCGCGGCTGGCTGGCGCAGCGTCTGCCCAATGCGACCTTCGCAGGGCATCTGGAAGGCGAGGCGCTCGGTTGCGCGGTCGCCAGCACGGATATGCTGATCAATCCCAGCGTCACCGAAGCTTTCGGCAACGTCAACCTGGAAGCCATGGCGAGCGGCCTGCCTGTCATTTCGGCGAATGTGCCGAGCGCATCTGCGCTGATCACCCACGAGCGAACGGGACTGTTGGTCGAGCCCAAGGATGCGAGCGCCTATGCCGATGCGGCGGCGCATTTGATCGCACAGCCGCATCGTCGATCCTGGATGAGTGCAATGGCCAGCGCGGAAGCGGACCGCTACAGATGGGACGATGTGCTATCTGAGGTCCACCGCAGCTATATCGAGTGCCTGGCGGCCGATCCTGCCGGTGAGGATGTGAAATCGTGCGTTGGCTGAAGCCCGGAACAGGCGGCGTCATCCGGGATGATCTCCACGTCATGCGCCGTTATGCACGGTCATTGACCCGGGATGACCAGGATGCGGACGACGTCGTGCAGGATGCGCTGGTGCGGGCGATCGAACGCCAGCATACATTTCAGCCGAAGCGAAATCGGCGCCAGTGGCTGCTGGCGATCGTTCACAACGTCTTTATTTCCGCAAAAAGGCGCGAGGTTGCCGAAGCGCGGCGGGATGCCCGCTTTGCCGAGACGATGGTCGCGCATGTCGATGCGGATCAGGATCATCGCGTGCAGTTGACGCAGTTGGCGCACGCCTTTGCCGCGATGCCGGATCACCACCGGTCAGTGCTGCACCTCGTCGCGGTAGAGGGCATGACCTATCAGGAAGCCGCGGCCGTGCTGGACGTGCCCGTCGGAACCGTCATGTCCCGGCTCGCAAGAGCGCGGGCGGCACTCAAGGATTTTCAGGCAAAAGCGGTCGGACCCAAGCTGCGAGTGGTTGGAGAAGAGGATGACTGAGGAACCTGCCGATCTCGAACTGCACGCTTATGTCGACAATGAACTGGACGATGTTGAGCGCTTCGCCGTCGAGACGCATCTGGCGCGCCACCCGGAGGTTGCGGCCCGTGTCATGGGCTATTTGAGCGCGCGAACCGGGCTGCGCCTGATCTCGCGCCGGGAAGGCGCGATACCTGACAGGCTGCTGAAGCAAGGCGCCGCCCTGAAGCCTGGCGCGTCGCACCCAATCTGGCGCAGGGCTGTTCCGCTTGGGGGCATCGGTATCGCGGCGGCGGTCCTGTTTGCCCTCTTCACGACTTCAAACCCGCCCCGCTACGTCGATATGGCGGTCGCATCGCATCGGGTGGCGATGATGCGCGCGACCATGGTCTCCCAGGTTGAGGGGCAGATGCTGGATCATCGCGAAATTCTTGCGAGCACCCGCATAGTCCTGCCGGCACTGCCCAGCGACTGGTCCATTACCGATGTGCAGCTATTTCCGACCGGCAAAAACCCTGCGCTGCTCGTGGCGGTGACGACAGGGGCAGGCAAACGGTTGTCGATCTTTGCCACGCGGCAGAGGAGCGACGCGCCCGCGATACCCGATGCAGTGCAGGAGGGCGCGCAATCGGTCGCCTACTGGCGGCGTGGTGAGATGTCCTATGCCCTCACCGGCGAGGATGATCCGGTCACGATCGACCGGACCGCGGAGTCGCTCAACCGGTTCTGGTCCTGACCGGCGCCGGCATTTGCCCGTCAGAACTGATGGATCAATCGCAACCCCGCATGCGGACGGACAGGATCGCCGCGATCCTTCTGCATTCCAACGCCGATCTGCGCGCTGAGCGAATGGGTGAAGCTCTGGTGGAGCTGCGGCATCAGGAGCAGATGGCCGTCCTGGCCGCCGAGATAATTGACCTCAAGCCCCAGAACGCTCGCGTCTGACGCGTCATAGAAGATGGATTGGTTGACGATCGCGGCATTGCGTCCCGAGCGTCTCCTGGCGCTGACGTCCGACAGCCCGGCCATGCTGACGCTGCTCCACCTTTCAGAAAAGCGGTGCACCAGCATGTAGGCGAAGCTGTTCGTGAAGCGTTTTTCATGACGGTCATAGATGCCGAGATACTGAACGCCGTGGGCCGAACGGCCTTCGTTGAAGCTACCGAACGCTGCTTGAAGACCCAGCTTATATTCCGCCAGGCGGCCGTTTTCGAACGGCAGTTCCGCCTCGATCGCGAAACCGTCGGCAAAGGCATATTCGACTTCGGGCGCCCAACTGACCGAACGGTCAGGGCCGGAAAGCGGCGCGGTCGCCAGTGTGTTCGCCTCCAGCTCCCCTCGCTTTGCGCCGAGTGGACGCATCATGTCGAATAGCATCGGTTCGGGGATTTCAGGATATTCCTTCGCTGCACTCGCGGGCGACCCGCACAGAAGAACCGTTCCAGCGAGACACAACGCCACCCTGCGCAACCCGCGCAACTTATTGACCACCATGTGTTATTTTTCCCGATCAGATTTTCGGGGTTACGCCCGTGGGCGATGATTTATTCCGCAGCAAATTGTCACCGCCGCCCTGGACATTGGTGAATGATCGGAAACCCTCTGGGACGCATTCGTTCATGCTGTAATGCAGCAATATGAGCGAAGCGTGGGCATGATGAGTCGTTGGGGGCTAGTAATTGCGGGCGCGACCTTGCTGTTGTCCGGTTGTGGCGTGCCGCCTCCACAGCGCGCGCTGCCCTGCAGCGCGGCACCGCGTCCCGAAATCGTCTTTTCAGCAGATGGTCGGACAGCGCGGGCGCAACTGTCGGTGCTGACCTACAATATCGAAGGACTTGGCTGGCCCGCGCGGACGGGACGGTCAGACAAGCTGCGCGAGATTGGCGTGCGACTGGCCAAGTTGCGCGCAGCTGGCGCTGCCCCCGATGTCATCCTGTTTCAAGAAGTGTTCAGCGACGCCGCCAAGCGCGCCGTCAGTCGCAGTGGCTATCCGGCAATCAGCGCAGGGCCGCGCCGCACATCTCGCGCGCCCAGCGATGCGCCTGTTGCCCCCCTGCCCGGCAAGGCGCGCGTGAAGCGGGGCGAACTGGGCATACATCTTGTCGGCAGCGGATTGGTGACGGCCTCACATTATCCGATCATCTTTAGCGAGAGCCGCCCCTATGGGCCGAAGGCTTGCGCAGGGATCGACTGCCTCAGCAACAAGGGCATCCTGCTGACCCGGATTTTCGTGCCTGGCGTGCCCGCCCCCATCGACATCTACAACACGCATATGAACTCTCAGGCGGCTTCGCGCGCACCGCGCTCTCGGCGCGTCGCGGCACATGAGCGACAAACAAGAGCGATGGCCGGGTTCATAGGGCAAACGCGCGACCCGGCGGGCGCTGCGATCGTCGCGGGTGACTTCAACATGAAGCATTCCGATCCCCGCTGGGACCACAGCTCCAGGCTTCTTCAGCTGAGCTTGGTTCACCAGGTCTGCTCCGAGCCTGCGGGCCGATGCAATGTGCAGGTGTCATGGGACGGCGATGCTCCATGGATGGACACGCAGGATCTGCAATTCTTCGACGATGGCGACATGGTGTCGATCCGCCCGATCAAGGTCGAGGCAATGTTCGACGGCGGCCCGAGTGGACCGGTGCTGTCTGATCACGACGGGTTCCTGGTAACCTATGAACTGAGCTGGCCTGTCACCCCTGCGGCAACAAGCGTGGAATATTCTCTTGGCGGTGAAAGAGTTGCTCTGCGGGAGGCGCAGGCTTGCGGAACTTATGAAGGGCTCGGTCAACCAGTGTCAGCCAGGAACAGCTATTGAGGGCGCGCCTTGTCCTGCGCCGCAAGATGCGCGCTGAACCAGTCCAGCATCGCGGAACGCGCTTGCTCTGCCTGCTTGCCCACGAATTTATGCCCCGCGCCTGGCAGGATGATCAGACGATTTTCCACGCCTGCGGCATTGAGGAGCCTATGCAGCTGACGGCTCTGCGACACGTCAACCATGTCATCAGCGTCGCCATGGACAATCAGCACGGGCGAATCTGAAGGATCCACAAAGAATTGCGGCGAAATGTTTCGGAAAAGTTCCGGGGCATATTCCGGCAAGGCGCGTTGGGCTGGCGTCAGATGGGGAGTCACCAGCAGGCCGACGTCGGACGGTGGATAATAGGCAACGGCAGTCCGCACCTTCAAAGGCGCGCGCAGGACCGGGTCGGCGGAGGCCGGATCGCCATTGTCTCCGATCAAGGCTGCCACCAACGCCAATTGCCCTCCAGCGCTGGCGCCCCAGATGCCGATGCGATCAGGATCGACGCCGTAATCGGCGGCATGCAGCCGGAAGTGGCGAACGCCCCGCTTCAGGTCGTCAGTTGCTTCAGGAATGCTGAATTGCGGTTGCGATCCATGATGGAGCGCCACGACCACAAAGCCACGGTCAAGCATGTCCCGATAGCCATCGACGCGGCTTTCAGGCGGAGCCCATTGCGATCTCCAACCGCCGGATATGACATGGATGATCGCCGCGCCGTTGGGATAGACAGGGCGAAAGACGTCGTAGGTCAGGGCCATGCCAGCCTTGTGACCATAGACCACATCGCGGACGATGGCAGGTGATCCGGCGGCGGCAGGCTGACCGGATTCCTGCGCCCAGCCAGGCAGAGGAGCGGTAACCGCCAGCATCAGACAGCTTAACAGGAGTGCGCGTTTCATCATCCTACCGATTGCTCCCACTTTGCCGCCGGCTAGAGCCTGATCCTATCAAACTGGATCGGATCAGGACCCATTTATCTTTGGTTTTCCGCATTTTCCGAGCCAGCAGATGATGCCATCTGCTTCGAAAATGCTCTAGGAATCCGGCCGAAATCTAAGGGCTAGAAACGCTGCCCGAGGCCTCCGTCATGATAGATGGACGCGCCGGTCACGAAGCGCGATTCATCGGAGGCGAGATAGACGAAAGCGTGCGCCGTATCCTCCGGGTCACTGCCGATCCGCAGGGGAGACATTTCGGCCAAGGCGCGGTCGCATTCTTCCATGGACGACCAGACGCCTCGCTCCACATAATGTTCGAACCCTTCCTTCAGCATCGGCGTGCGCGTCATGCCGGGATGGACCGAGTTCACGCGGATGCGCTTGGGGCCAAGTTCCACAGCCGTGCACAGGGTAAGCATACGGGCGGCCGCCTTGGATGTCTGGTAACCCAGATGGTGAGCGCTGGGCATGTAGGACGCCATGGAGATGGTGTTGATGATCGATCCGCCACCTGGATGACGTTCGATAGCCGATTCCAGGAGAGGCGCGCACACCTTCGTCCCCAGGAAGATGCTGTCGTGGTTGATCGCCATGGATCGGCGCAGACTGTCGAGCGTGGTGTCGAACACGCCGCCTTCCAGCGCGATGCCGACATTATTGACCAGAATATCAAGCTGTCCAAAGGCACCGATGGCTTCGTCGGCGACCCGACGCCAATCTTCTTCCGACGTGGCGTCATGCTGAAGGAAGCGAACGCGATCGGCCGTCCCGGAGCGCGCCAGCAGGGCTTCGATTTCCGCCTGCGCCTCCGTGCGCACATCAGTGGCGATCACGCCAGCGACACCTTCGCGCAGGAAGGCTTCGCAGATGGCGACGCCGATATTCCCCATGCGCCCCGCGCCCGTGACCAGCGCAACCTTTCCCTTCAGGCGGTCCATATCCTCGCATCCTTCCTATCCAGACAAACGGGTATCTATCCGTTCCATTTTGAGAATGGAGTTGCGCGCTATTGCAAGCCGAGTCAAGCGTGCGCCATGCCGACGACATCAACGAGAGCAGCAACGACCGGCCGCCCCCGCGCGGCCGATGTCGAGCAGCGCACACGGGCCCTGATTGCAGTCGCCGAGGCCGCTCTGATCGAATTGGGATATGAAGGCGCGACGTTGAGCCTGATTGCCGCGCGTGCGAAAGTTTCGAAGAAGACCATCTACGCGAAATTCGGGGGGAAGCCGGGACTGCTGCGTGCCGTTCTGCAGCATATGGCGGACAGGTTCATGGAGCCCGATTTCGACCTTCTCAATCGGGAGGATCCAGTTGAGGGCCTGTATCAATGGGCACGGATGATCCTGCGCATCAACCAGACACCCGCATCCCATGCCATTACTGCCATCGCCATGCGCGAAGGCCGTCACTTTCCCGAATTCAACGAAGCCATGGTCGAAGCGCGCCGCGTTCATCAGCAGGCTCCGCTGCGCAATTATCTCCAGTCGTTGCAGGCGCGCGGCCTGATCCGGCCGATCGACTGCGATGAGGTTGCCTCCACCATGCTGTGGATCCTGGCCGAGGATATGCTGTGGTCGGTGTCGACGGGGACTGCGCAGACGCAGTCGGACGAGGCGGTGGACCTTAAAGCACGGCGATTGGCAACGCTCATCGGCCATGGATTGCTGGTCCGGCACGAACCACCGAGCGATCGCTGTGATGGCAAGTCTGCATAGCCGGCCTCGTCCCTCAATCCGGCGCACCAGACGCTCTTATGGCCGATCATGCCAAGGCAATATCAGCCCGTTCATGTAAGAGAAAGGTTAGCAGGAACAGGCAAGGCGCACGTGGCGCTATTCATGGCACCATGCGGCATATCTTATGAAGTAATGGAGGGGGTTCTGACAGCTGAATACGCCATCACGCGATCGGCGGTCGGACGAGAAGCTGCAATCAAGCAGGCCCGACTGTCCTGATCTTGAAGGAGTAGCGTGATGACTGTCTTTTCAAAGGGATATAACTGTCTCTTAATGCTGACCCTGCTGGGCGGGGCGTCTTCGGCGAGCCTGGCGCAAACGCAGGAACAGCCTGATGCCGACGTCTCTGCGACGGCCTATGTCCCTTCGGCAAAGGCCACCGAAGGGCCGGAGATCAAGGGAATCATCTCCGCGCGCAGCGGTGACAGGATGCAGGTGACGGCGGACGACGGCACCAAGTCGGTGATCACCATCAACGATGCGACGAAGATCAGCGCCGTCAAGGGCTTCCTGGGCCTAGGTCGCGCAAGGCTGGCTTCGACATCGCTGCTGAACGGCGTTCCGGTGACTGTGCAGACGCTGCAATCGGGTGATGGCCTGGTGGCAAGCCAGATCAAGCTTCAGAACAAGGACCTGAAGACCGCGTCGATGATCTACAACGGCACGGATCAGCGCTTTGCCGAGCAGACGGCGGCGACCGAGGCCCTGCGCGGGCGCATGAGCGAGATCGACCAGTATAATGTCAAAGCCACGACCAACGTGAATTTCGACACTGGCAAGGCAGTTCTTTCGCCGCAGGCCAAGAATGACCTGTGCGCGACGGCAAGCAGCGCCGAGGGCATGAGCAACGCCCTGCTGCTGGTCGTCGGTTACACCGACTCCGTTGGTGACGAGGAATATAACCAGCAGTTGAGCGAGAAGCGCGCGGGCCGGGTGGTCAACTATCTGCAGCAAGCCTGCAAATGGAAGCCCTACCGCATGCTGACGCCGACCGGCATGGCCGAAGCCGATCCGATCGCGAGCAATGACACCGCCGAAGGCAAGGCCCAGAACCGCCGCGTGGCGGTGAACATTCTGGTCAGCAAGGGCCTGGACGGACTGTAAGATAAGGCGGGGTGGGTTTGCGCCCACCCCGTTTTCACCTGACGCTGCTGGTCGCCTGCGCCATGGGCGTCGCCTGAGCCGCGTCGGTCTGCCAACCGCCGCCCAGCGCCCGGAAGAGGTCGATCTGGCTGGCGGCGACCTGCGCATCGGCATTGGCGAGGTCAGCCTCCGCACCCGCCAGCGTCCGTTCGGCATCGAGGACGGTCAGCGAATCCGCCCGTCCCTCACGAAGCTGCGCCCGGCTGATCCGCGCCGCGACGCGCGCCTGCTCCACAGCGGATTGCAGCGCCTGTCGCTGCTCCAATGTGTGGGCATAGGCGGACAGCGCCGTTTCCGTTTCCTGAAGCGCCTTCAGCACTGCGCCGTCGAAAGTCGCGAGAGCCGCGCGCGTCGATGCTTCGGCCTGCGCCACGCGGGCACGCCCACCTTCCATATTGGGGAAGGCCCAGCTGAGCAGCGGTCCGACGAGCCAGCGCAGCGGCCCTGCGCCGAACATGTCGCTCACCGTGTTGCTCGTCGATCCGATCGAACCGCCCAAGGTGATGCGCGGGTATAGATCAGCCGTTGCCACCCCGATCCGCGCGGTCTGGGCCGCAAGACGGCGCTCCGCCTCCCGCACATCCGGCCGCCGGGCAAGTAGCGCGCGGCCATCCCCGACTGGGATGGGGTGATCCAGTCTGAGGGTGACCGCGCGCTGACCGACCTCGGGGGGAAGGTCGGCCGGTGCTGTTCCGGTAAGGAGGGACAACCGGAACAGCGCAGCGTCGCGCTGGGCGCGAAGGGGTGGGATGGTCGCCTGCTGCTGATTGCGGAGCGCGGAGACACGGGCGACGTCGAGGCGGCTGGTGCGCCCGGCCTGGAATCGCTTGGCGCTAAGATCGACGGTGCGATCGAGCAGGTCCACCGTGCGTTCCGCCACCGCGATCCGCTCGGCCGCCGAAGACGCGTCGGCATAGGCCCTGACGGTTTCGGCGACGACGGTGACCCGCACGGCATCGGCGGCGGCGGCGGCGGCGCCCACGTCGGCACGGGACGCTTCGAGCGCACGGCGGACACGGCCGAACAGATCGACCTCATAGGCGACGTTCAAGCCTGCATCGATGCGCCAGTCTTCCGCTGGAAGGCCGGGTGGCCGCTGGAGGACGGATGTGCGGCCATAGGTGGGCTGCGCTGAAACCGTGGTTTGCGGCAGCAGCTGGGTGTGGCTTTCCCGGAGCGACGCCTGTGCCCGTTCCAGATTGGCGATCGCAACCCGCAAGTCCGTGTTGGCAGACAAGGCATTGGCGACGAGACCGTCAAGCACCGGGTCCTGATACAGGCGCCACCAGCCGTCCTGTGGCGCGTCAGGCGTGG
>JAEZCS010000232.1 GCA_023433445.1 Pseudomonadota bacterium
GACCCGATCTTCAGGCCGGAAATCTCCTGAATCGGCGTCAGCTGCCGGAAGAATTCCTTGAACCCCTCCGTCCCGTAGACAAGGTCGCGATAAGCGGCGAAGGCGGTCCTGGACAGTTCGTCCATCGCCCCGGCAAAGCGCGCTGCGTCCCGATCCGAAATCCCCTCCGGCTCCAGGCTGGCGAGCAGCGTCGCGCTCGTCATCGCCTCCAAATTGGTCATCGCCACATCGCGCGTGCCGAACTTCGCCGCGATCACCTCGCCCTGTTCGGTGATGCGGATGCGTCCCTGCACCGTGCCCTTGGGCTGCGCCTGGATCGCCGCGAAGGAAGAGCCTCCGCCGCGTCCCACCGCGCCGCCCCGGCCGTGGAACAGCTGCATCGCCGTCCCCGCCTTTTCAAATACCGGCGCCAGCGCCTGGCTCGCCTGATACAGGCCCCAGGTCGATGTGATATAGCCGCCATCCTTGTTGCTGTCGGAATAGCCGATCATCACTTCCTGATGGCCCCGCTCGCGCACCACGCCTGCAATCTCGGGCAGCCCGAAATAGGCCGCCATGATCGTGGGCGCCGCCTCCAGATCCGCGATCGTCTCGAACAGCGGCCCCGCCATGATCGCGGCCCGCGCCGGCCCGCCATCCTTGCCCGCGCGCCACAGCCCCGCCTCCTTCAGCAGCAGGTTGACCTCCAGCAGGTCCGAAACGCTCTCCGCCTTGGAAATGATATAATGGCTGATGCAGGCAGGCCCGTAGGTCGCATGCGCCTCGGCCGCCGCCTGCACGATGGCGAGTTCGGACGCGGCCTCCTCCGAATATTCCGAAAAGCGCGATCCCAGCGGCCGGTTGCTCGCCAGCTCCGCCCGCAACAAGGCAACACGCGCCTCCTCATCCAGCGCGGCATAATCCGCCTCCACGCCAGCAACCTTCAGCATTTCGGCAACGACGCGCTCATGCACATCGCTATTCTGCCGCATGTCCAGCGTCGCGAGATGGAACCCGAACGTCTCCACCGCCCGGATCAGCCGCCCCAGCGCTCCGCCGGTCGCCAACGCGCCATCGCCCTCGCTCGCCAGCCCCTGCGCCACCGTCACCAGGTCGCGCCGCAAGTCTCCCGGCAGCGCATAGGGATCGCCCTTCAACCGCGAAGGACGTGGCGGCTCTTTCCCGACCAAGGCCCGATGGGTCGCCGCCAATCGCGCATAGATTCCCGACAGCGCCCGACGATAGGGCTCGTCCCCTCGGCTCGGTGAATTGTCCCCGCTCGCCTCGGCCAGGTCCAGCCCCGCCTGCGGCAAATCCGCCAACTCGGTGGAAAGCGAAAGCTCCGCCCCCAGCGCGTGGACCGATTCCAGATAATAAACGATCGCCGCCTCGCACCCGCGCCCCAGCGCTGACCGCAATTGCGGCGCCTGCACGAACGGATTGCCGTCCCGGTCCCCGCCGATCCAGTTCCCCACCCGCAGGAAACTGGGCGGCCGCACCCCCAGCACTCGTTCCCACCGCGCATAAAGCGCAGGCAGCACGGGCAGGAACACGTCCCTGAAATAGGTCAGGACATTGTCGATCTCATCCTGCACGAACAGCTTCTGCCGCCGCAAAGGCCGCGTCTGCCACAAAAGCGCGATCTGCCGCGCAATCGCGTCGTCCAGATTCTCGCCATCCTCGGTCTCGTCGTGCCCCGCATCCTTCAGCGCCATCAGGTCGGCGATGCGGTTCTTATGATCGATCATGCTCTTGCGCCGCACCTCGGTGGGGTGGGCGGTCAGGACCGGCACGACCAGGGAATGATTGAGCAGCGCCAGCACCGCGTCCCGCCCGATCCCATGCTCCTCCAGCCGCGCGATCGCCGAAGCGACGTCGGCATCCGGATCGGCCGCCACGCCCTGCCGATCCTCCGCCAGATTGGCGAGCATCGAAAACAGCATGAACCCCCGGACGAAGGACAGCGTATCGTCCAGGCTCAGCGCCTCCAGCCCGGTATCGACCACATCCGCGCCATGCAGCCCGCGCGCCCGGTCAACGGATGCGGACCGGATATATTCCGTCTGCCGGTAAAGCCGGTCCCCGCCATAGGCCCGGATCACATCGCCAAGCAGGCGGCCGAGATAGCGGATGTCCGGATTTTGCGTAACCGACGGAACGGGGGAGGAAAGAGTCGCCATAATGGCCGATGCTGCGCCGCACCAAGTCCGCGGTCAACCCTCTCCACCTTGTTCAGGTGCCGATGGACCAATGATCCCTACCCACACCACCCTTGCGCGAATCCCACCCCTTGGGCCAAAGGACATATGTGACCGCCACCATCAGCATAGGAACCGACGGCAACGGCAACCCCGTTCCGATCGACGTAGAGGAATTGCTCGCCACCCGCCTGCTCGTTCAGGGCAATTCGGGCTCCGGCAAGTCGCACCTCCTCCGCCGTTTGCTGGAGGAAAGCGCCGCGCTGGTGCAGCAGGTCGTGATCGACCCGGAGGGGGACTTCGTGACGCTGGCCGACGAATATGGCCATGTCGTCATCGATGCGGGCGACTATAATGAGCGCGAGATCGTGAAGATGGCCGCGCGCATCCGCGAACACCGCGCATCGGTGGTCCTCAGCCTCGAAAGCCTCGAACTCGAAGCGCAGATGAAATGCGCGGCGACCTTCCTCTCGACCCTGTTCGACGCCCCCCGCGACCATTGGTATCCCGCCCTCGTCGTCGTGGACGAAGCGCAGATGTTCGCCCCCGTCGCCGCCGGTGACGTCTCGGACGAAGCCCGCCGCCTGTCGCTCGCTGCCATGACCAACCTCATGTGCCGGGGCCGCAAGCGCGGCCTTGCGGGCGTCATCGCCACCCAGCGCCTTGCCAAGCTGGCAAAAAATGTCGCGGCGGAAGCGTCCAACTTCCTCATGGGCCGCACCTTCCTCGACATCGACATGGCCCGCGCCGCCGACCTGCTCGGCATGGAGCGCCGCCAGGCCGAACAGATACGCGACCTTGAACGCGGCCGTTTCCTCGCGCTCGGCCCCGCCATCTGCCGCCGCCCCGTCGCGGTGAAGATCGGCACGGTCAAGACCAGCACGCGCGGCGGCACGCACAAGCTGATGCCGCCTCCGGTCGCGGCGACCGAAGATCTCCAGGAACTGCTCTTCGCCAGCGCTGGTGAAGACGACACGTTGCCGCCTCCACCACCGCGCGCCGAACCCCCGCCGCTCCCTGCCGAGGAACTGATGCGCGCCCTCGCCGCCGCGCCGCTTGCAAAGCCCGCCGCGCCCGAACTCGACTTCGGCCAGAATGAGCCAGTCGTCATCGCCGTGCTGGAAGAAATCGTCGCGGACCTCGGCGATGCACAGCCGAGCGTCGCCACCCTCTATCAGGATTTCGGCGTCCGTTGCCGGATGAAGGGCCTGCGCACGCCTCCGCTCGACCTCGCCGCCTTCCGCAAGCGTTTTGCCATGGCGCAGGCGGGCATGTTCGATGCCGCCGATCCGCGCTGGGACGACGCGATGAAGGCCGCCCAGCCCCTGCCCGAAGATATGCTCGCCCCCTTCCTCCTTATCGCCCGCGCCGCGATGCAGGGCCTTCCCTGCCCCGACGACAGTGCCCTCGCCCGCGCATATGGCACCAGTTCGCCGGGCCGCGTCCGCCGCCTGATCGACTATATGGAAAAGATCGGCGTCATCGTCGCCCGCACCGACTTTGGCGGTCGCCGCTCGATCGGCGTGCCCCAGCTCGGCCTCTCAACAGCAGCGGCCGAAGGATGAGCGTCTCCGTCCTCTTCGTCTGCCTCGGCAATATCTGCCGTTCGCCCCTCGCCGAAGCCGCCCTGCGCGCCGAAGCCGAACGCGCCGCACTTCCCATAAAGGTGGACTCCGCAGGCACCGGCGACTGGCACGTAGACTGCCCACCCGACAAGCGCGCCCAGGCCGTCGCCCTCCGCCACGGCATAGACATTTCCACCTATCGCGGTCGTCAGGTCACGGTCCAGGACTTCCACCGCTTCGACCATATCTTCGCCCTCGATGGCGAGAACCTGAAAAACCTTCGCCGCATCCGCCCCTCTGACGGCATCGCCCACTTGCGCCTCCTCATGGACCTCGTCCCTGGTCGCGAAGGCACCAGCGTCACCGACCCTTATTTCGGCGAGGACGAAGGTTTCGATGAAACCTGGGCCGATGTGACCAGCGCGGCGAAGGCGCTGATCGAGCAGCTGACCCGCTAAACTCTCGCACCTCTGTGCGAACTGAATGCCCCTCTCATCACCGTGGGGAATGGCCGAGCACGCTCTAAAAACGATATAGCCATTTCCCTCCGAAAAACCTCATGATACATATGCATCATGACATCTTGGCTAGCCCTCCTCCACCAGCTCCCCGCCAAGCCCCCTTACCTGCGCGTCAAGATCTGGCGCCGTCTCCAATCCATCGGGGCCGTCCCGCTGAAAAACGCTGTCCACGTCCTCCCCCATTCGGATGAGTCCGAAGCCGCCTTTCGCGCCCTCCTCGATGAAATCCACGCAAACGGCGGCGAAGCCATCCTCACTGACACCCGCCTCCTCGCCGGCCAGTCGGACGCCGAAGTCCGCGCCCTGTTCGACACCGCCCGCGACGCCGATTATGACGACCTCGCCCAATCGGCTCGCCGCCTGCTCGAAACCGGCCCCGCCACCGCCGCAGACATCGCCAAGCTCCAGAAGCGCCTCGAGGAGATCGGCCGCATCGACTTCTTCGGCGCGCACGGTCGGCAGGAGGCGGAAGCCGCGCTCACCGAACTCGACCGCCGCCGCTACCAGCACCCCGACGTAACCCGCGCCGAGCCCGCCCAAGTCCCCGCGCCTCAGGACCTCACCAACCGCATCTGGGTCACGCGCAGCGGCGTCCATGTCGACCGCATCGCCTGCGCCTGGCTGATCCAGCGCTTCATCGACCCCCAGGCCCGCTTCCGCTTCGTGGACAGCCGCTCCCACACCCCGGAACCCGGCGAACTGCGCTTCGACATGGCCGACGCAGAGTTCACCCATGAAGCAGACCGTTGCAGCTTCGAAACCCTGCTGCTCCGCGCCAACCTGACCGATGATCCAGCCCTGCAAGCCATCGGCGAGATCATCCACGAACTCGACATAGCCGACGGCAAATTCGCTCGCCCCGAAGCCGCGGGCCTTGGCGCGATCCTGTCGGGCGTCTGCGCTTCCACCGACGACGATCTCCAACGCATCGCCCTCGCCAGCGATGCCCTCAACCAGTTCCACGCCTTCTTCAGCAATCGAAAGACCGATCGATGAGCAGCAACCCATCGACCCTCTCCGCTGCCGCCGCGCCAGCCCCCGGCCACGGCATCCCGCTCGGCGAAGCCACCCGCATCTGGGCTAAGATCGCGGCATTGAGCTTCGGCGGTCCCGCAGGCCAGATCGCAGTCATGCACCGCATCCTTGTCGAGGAAAAGAAATGGGTCGGGGAGGAGCGTTTCCTCCACGCGCTCAACTATTGCATGCTGCTTCCCGGCCCAGAAGCGCAGCAGCTCGCCGTATATATCGGCTGGCTCCTCCACAAGACGAAGGGCGGCCTCATCGCAGGCGCTCTCTTCGTCTTGCCCGGCTTCCTGTCGATCCTGGCGCTGAGCTACATCTATGTCCTCCTCGGCAAGGTCCCGCTTGTCGAAGGACTTTTCTTCGGCCTGAAAGCCGCCGTCCTTGCCGTCGTGGTGCAGGCGGTCGTCCGTGTTGGCTCCCGCGCGCTCAAGAATAATGTCATGCGCGGCATCGCCGCTGCAGCCTTCGTCGCCATCTTCTTCCTCGACGCGCCTTTCCCGCTGATCATCCTGGCTTCCGGCCTCATCGGCTATCTCGGCAGCCGCAGCGGCATCGCCCAGTTCAAGGGCGGCGGCGGCCACGGCCCCGCATCTGGCAACATCATCCACGACCGCGATACCGCGCTGGGTGAGGGCCTTCCCGATCACGCTCGCCCCAATTTGCGCTGGTCGCTACAGATTTCGACTGTCTTCCTGTCGCTCTGGCTCGCCCCGGTCCTCGCGCTCTTCCTCGTCCTCGGCCCGAATGACGTCTTCACCCGCATCGCGGACTTCTTCAGCCAGATGGCGGTCGTCACCTTCGGCGGCGCCTATGCGGTCCTCGCCTATGTCGCGCAGGAAGCAGTCGGCACCTTCGGCTGGCTGCGCCCCGGCGAAATGCTCGACGGCCTTGGCATGGCAGAAACCACGCACGGCCCGCTGATCATGGTGACGCAGTTCGTCGGCTTCCTCGCAGCCTTCCGCGACGCCGGGGCGCTGCCGCCGCTTGCCGCCGCCACCCTGGGCGCGATCCTCACCACCTGGGTAACCTTCGTCCCCTGCTTCCTCTGGATTTTCGCAGGCGCCCCCTTCATCGAGCGCCTGCGCGGGAACCGCGCCCTGTCCTCCGCCCTCACCGCCATCACGGCGGCCGTCGTCGGCGTGATCCTGAACCTCGCCCTCTGGTTTGCGATCCACACCCTCTTCGCCCGGGTCAACGTCGTGCCGACCCCCACCGGATCGCTCGACGTGCCCGTCCTCGCCTCGATCAACCTCCCCGCCCTCGCGCTGTCAACGGCGGCCCTGATCGCCGTCCTGCGCTTCAAGGCCGGGATCCTCCCCGTCCTCCTCTGCTCAGCCGCAGCAGGCGCCGCCTATGTCCTCCTGACCTAGGGCCTGATCCGATCAGACTGGATCGGATCAGGCCCCATTTATCTTTGGTTATCCGCATTTTCCGAGCCAGCAGATGATGCCATCTGCTTCGAAAATGCTCTAGGCGGCCTTCGCCTTCGCTCGAAACGCGTGCAGCAACGGCTCGGTATAGCCGTTAGGCTGCGCCACCCCTTCGAACACCAGCGCCCGCGCCGCCTGGAAAGCGATGCTCTCCTCCTCGCGCCCGCTCATCGGCTGGTAGAGCGGGTCGCCCGCATTTTGCGCATCGACCTTCGCCGCCATCCGCCGCAGCGCCGCATCGACCTCCTCCGCCGAACACACCCCATGCAGCAGCCAGTTCGCGATATGCTGCGAAGAAATCCGCAACGTCGCCCGATCCTCCATCAACCCCACGTCGTGAATGTCCGGCACCTTGGAGCAGCCGACGCCCTGGTCGATCCAGCGCACGACATAGCCCAATATCCCTTGCGCATTATTGTCCAG
>JAEZCS010000247.1 GCA_023433445.1 Pseudomonadota bacterium
GAATGGCCGGATGGGTCGAGGGTAACGGCAGCCGGTGTCGCGCGGCTGCTGACGGCGCGCATTGACGCTTTGCGGCGGCTTGATCCTGACGGGCCGCTCGACGCCGTCGAGGCAGTGGTGCCGATGACGGGCGAAGTGATCGAAATCCGCCTCACCACGCCCCGGCCCTATTTGTTGCAGATGCTGGCGCAGCCGCAGATGGGCCTGTTGTCGCGACAAGGCGGCACTGGCCCCTATCGGCGTGAAAAATGGGGCAAGGCGCTGATGCTGACGCCGGTCGACAGAGAAAGCGACACCGAAGACGGCGAAGAGGACAAGGCCGCGCCGTGGGAAACACGCATCCTGCGCGCGGAGCGGGCGGCACTTGCGATCGTCCGTTTCCGTGCAGGCAAGGCCGACGCCGTACTGGGCGGGCGCTTTGCCGACCTGCCGCTGCTGGTGCCCGCGGGCATCGACCGCGATGCCGTCCGGGTCGACCCGGTGCAGGGCCTGCTGGGCTTCGCAATGGCGGGCAAGGGCAATCTGCTGAACGATGACGGCGTCCGTCGGGCGATCAACATGGCGATCGACCGCAGCCAGCTGCCGATCCTTTTCCCCCTTGGCGGATGGGCGACCACCGAACAGATCGTGCCGGTGCAGATGGATCTGCCGCGTATGCCGACCGCCCCCAACTGGGCGGGGATGTCGCTGGACGACCGGCGGGCGGCGGCGAGCGCCGTCATCCGCCGGTGGCGCAGCGACAATGGCGATCCGCCGACCGTGCGCGTGGCGTTGCCCGAAGGACCGGGGGCAACGAGTCTGTTCGCGCTCGTTCGCCACGATCTCGCGCTGATCGGCCTGAATACCGAGCGGGTGGACATGAAGGCGGACGCAGACCTGCGGCTGATCGATGAGGTCGCCGCTTATGACAGTGTGCTGTGGTATCTCGGCCGCGTGGGATGCGCGCGCAAGGTGCATTGTTCGCAGGAAGCCAATGCGCAGTTGCAGGCAGCCAGCCTGGCGACCGACCCGGCAGAACGGATGGCGCGGGTGGCGCAGGCGGAGGCGCTGATGCAGGCGCATAACGGCTATATCGCGCTGGGCGCGCCTGTCCGCTGGTCGCTGGTCACGCGGCGGCTCAACGGATTCATGCCGTCGCCTCGCGCGCGGCATCCATTGAACCATCTGTTCCGCAGCACCAATTAGGGGTGAGGAGGATCAGCATGGCGATATCGCAGGATCAATTCGATCGCATTGTGCGTGACATGCCAGGCTTTGGCCGCGACCCTGCGTCCATCCGGCGACGGATCGAAGCGATGGAAGCGGTGCTGGAGGGGTTGTTCGTCATCCCCGGCACGAAACGGCGCGTGGGGCTGGATAGCATAGTGGGGCTGGTTCCCGTGATCGGCGACCTTGCGACTGCGGCCATGGGCGCATGGATCGTGTGGGAAGCGCGCAATCTTGGCATGTCGAAATGGCAGCTGACGCGGATGGCGGCGAACGTCGGGTTCGACACGCTGGTGGGCGCGGTTCCCTTTGCCGGCGACATCTTCGACTTTCTCTACAAGTCCAACACCAGAAACCTGCGGATCATCCACAAGCATCTCGACAAGCATCATCCTTCGACCGTGACGATCGACGCCTAGGCGGCGCTATTCAGCGGGGATTTGCGCGTTGGGGTCGAGGTCCAGCTTCAACGCCGGGCGTCGCGCTGGTGCGGGCTGGGCTTTCGGCGGCAGGATATGCGGGCCCGGCCGGATGCGCAGCTTTGCCGCGTCGGGCGTGCCGCGCTGGCTAGCGGGGCAGCGGGCATAATCCATCGCGCGGTCCATGCAGAGCGAGACTTCGCTCAGCCAGCCGTCGCGCACGGTCTTGACCCGGATCATGCCAGGGGAAAGCCCCTTGTTCGCGCGGGCAAATTCTTCGGTGAACTGCTTGACGGTGAGTGTGTCGCGCCGGGCAAGCCGGGTCATGTCGGGATAGCGGATGCCGTCGTACAAGGCGCGGGCGAGGTTGAAATAGAGTTCCGGTCGCGTCGTCATGCAGCTGCCATGCTTGGCCCATTCATGCTGCAGCAGCTGGGCAGACGGGGTGGCGCAGAGATTCTGGCGGATGACCTGCCGGGACAGAAGATCGGCGGCGCGGCAATATTGCGGCCAGTCGCGCCCGCTGCCCTCGGGCCAGAGGCCGTGCAGGATGAAGCCGAACTTGCCGCTGCGCCCGCCGCACTGAAACGCGCTGTCGCCGCCCCGCGCGGTGGCGCAATATTGCGGCGACCAGCTGAGCGCGAGCGTGTAGCCCGCGATCGGGAGCAGGCGGCGCGGCTGGCTGGACGGCGGCAGTTCGATGCGCGGGCGGGGAACGTGCTGCGGGATCGAGCAATAGGCCGCCTGCGCAAGCGCGGGGGCCGGCGCGGCAAGCAGGATCAGGGCCAGCAGCCCTTTACGCAAAGGCGAAGTCCAGGCCGATGTCGGCGGCTGGGGCGGACTGCGTCAGGCGGCCGACGCTGATATAGGTGACGCCGGTCTCAGCCTTGGCGCGGATGGTCTGGAGCGTGACGCCGCCCGCCGCCTCGGTCGGCACGCGGCCGCCCACCAAAGTGACGGCACCGCGCAGGGTGGGCGCATCCATATTGTCGAGCAGCAGATGGGTCGCCCCGGCGGCAAGCGCGGGTTCGATCTGGTCGACGCGGTCGACTTCCACGATGATGCGCTCGATCCCGGCGGCAGCGGCGCGGCGGACGGCTTCCTCGACCGATCCGGCGACCGCGACATGATTATCCTTGATCATCGCCGCGTCCCAAAGGCCCATGCGGTGATTGGTCGCGCCGCCCTGCCGCGTCGCATATTTTTCGAGCACGCGCAGGCCGGGAATCGTCTTGCGCGTGTCGAGCAGGGTCGCGCCGGTGCCCATGATCGCATCGACATAGTCGCGGGTCATGGTGGCGATGCCCGTCAGGTGCTGGACCGTATTGAGCGCCGATCGCTCCGCCGTCAGCATCGCGCGCGCCTTGCCACGAATGCGCATGATGTCGGTGCCCGCCGCAACGCGATCGCCATCCTGGCGCAGCAACTCGATCTCCACGTCAGGGTCAAGCGCGCGGAAGAAGGCGGCGGCGATGGGCAACCCCGCCAGCGTCACCGCGTCGCGGCTGTCCATCACCCCATCGAAGATCGCATCCGCGGGGATGACGGCCTCGCTCGTGACGTCGCGGCCGTCGGGGCCGAGATCTTCAGCGAGAGTGGAGGCGATGAAAGCATCGAGGTCGAAGCCGGGCAAGGTGAAGGTCATGGTTGAGCCAGTCTCCGGGCGATGCTGTCCATCTTTTCCGCCTGGTCGCTACCGGCCGGGAAGGTCCAGAAGTCATGTTTGCGGCGCTGCCAGGGCCATTCAGTGCGAAGCGCTCCTCGCAGGCGCTTGTCAGAAATACCGTGACGGCGCGCGACTTCCACAGCTGTCACCATGGCTTCCATCAGCGATTGCCCACATCGCCCTTGCCCACCGTGCCGCTCGCCAGTTCCAGCATGCGGTCGAGGCTCTTCTTGGCGGCAAGGCGCAGGCCCTCCTCCATCTCGATGCGTGGCTGGAGGTCGCGCAGCGCGAGGTACAGCTTTTCCATCGTGTTGAGCGCCATATAGGGGCACACGTTGCAGTTGCAGTTGCCATCCGCACCGGGCGCGCCGATGAAATTCTTGTCCGGCACCGCCTTGCGCATCTGGTGGATGATATGCGGTTCGGTCGCGACGATCAGCGTGTCGCCGGGCATTGTCTTGGCATATTGCAGGATGCCGCTGGTCGAGCCGACATAATCGGCATGATCGACGATGTAGGGCGGGCATTCGGGATGCGCGGCGATCGGCGCGTCGGGATGCTGCGCCTTGAGCTTCAACAGCTCCGTCTCGCTGAACGCCTCATGGACGATGCAGACGCCGGGCCACAGCAGCATGTCGCGGTTGAACTTGCGCTTCAAATAGCCGCCCAGATGCTTGTCGGGACCGAAGATGATCTTCTGGTCACGCGGGATCTGGGACAGGATTGTTTCGGCTGATGAACTGGTGACGATGATGTCGGACAGCGCCTTCACCTCGGCAGAGCAGTTGATGTAGCTCAGCGCGATATGGTCGGGATGCGCCTCGCGGAACGCCTTGAACTGGGCGGGCGGGCAGCTGTCCTCAAGGGAGCAGCCAGCGTCCATGTCAGGCAGGACGACGATCTTTTCCGGGCTCAATATCTTCGCGGTTTCGGCCATGAAACGCACGCCGCAAAAGGCGATGACGTCGGCGTCGGTTTCCGCCGCCTTGCGGGACAGCTCCAGGGAGTCGCCGACAAAATCCGACAGATCCTGAATTTCCGGCTTCTGATAATAATGGCCGAGGATGACGGCGTTCCGTTCCTTGCGCAGCCGGTCGATCTCAGCGCGCAGGTCGGTTCCCTGCGGAATTCCAGTGATGGCGTTCATGTCCCTAGCTCCTCACGGGCCTAACCCTGCGCGCCCCTAGCGGGCGGCGCGGCGGTTGGCCAGTACCTCATTGACCGGGGTGGTCACGTCCCATTGTTCACGATTGTCACCGGCGCGCTCTGCCGGAAAAGTCACGATGACCCGCGCGCCGCCCTGCCCGGCCGCTTCCAGGGGCGCCGCCATCAGCTTGGCAAGTGCGGCGCGGCCATATTCGCGGGCCCGCGCCATGCGGGCGGGCGATTGCGCCTCCTGGCTGGCCCGCCCCTCCGCATGGGCGGAAACGCGGCGGCTGAGTTCCTCCCCCGCCTGCCGGGTGACGAACATGCCGCTGGTCCGCACCAGAGTCCGCGCGGCCTCATCGACATTGGGCTTGGCGGGCTTCACATCCGGCGCGTTGACGATCAGCGTGCGAGTGTCAGCGTTCCACTCCAGATCGTCCGCGCCGATGCTGCTGACATCGATGAAATAATCCACGGAGAAAGGCATCTTCACGACCTGATCCGACTTCAGGAAGCCAAAGCCGCGCACGTCGCGCGCCGTGCTCTGGATCGTGCCGGACATTTCAGACACCTTAAGGCTCGACGCGCCGGCGAACCGGTCCGCGATGATTTTCGTCACAGCCGATCCGTCATCCTCGACGCTCACGACATAATCCCGCTCATAGCTGCGCCAGCCCAGCAGCAGTGCGCCGCCGACGATCAGGACCAGCAGGGCGGCAAGGACAGGCGTCCAAAGCCTGTTCAGCGCAACCGCCATCGGCCATCCTCCGCCGCAGCGATGCCGCGCCCGTCGAGGTCGATCAGATGGGCCAGCACCGATCGTCCCGCCGCCGAATAAAGGCGCGGATCGACGCCCTTATACATCTCCGCAACCATCTCCGGCACTTCCGACGCGCCGTTGCGCTCCAGGAAACGGACGATCTGGCCTTCGCGCTGCTTGCGATGGCCCATCATGCCGCGCACCAGCCGCTGCGGATTGGGCACCGGTTCGCCATGGGCGGGGTAGTAGATCGCATCCTGCCGGTCGAGCAGGCGCTGCATCGACCGCATATAATCGGCCATGTCACCGTCGGGCGGCGAAATGACGCTGGTCGACCAGCCCATCACATGATCACCGGTGAACAGCGCGTCTTCCTCAAGCAGCGCGAAACAGAGATGGTTGGAGGTGTGACCGGGCGTCGCCAGCGCTTCAAGCGTCCAGCCCTCCCCCGTCACCTGTTCGCCATCGGCAAGGATGCGGTCGGGACTGTAGGACGGGTCGAAACCCGCGTCGGCGCGCGGGCCATCATCGTCAAGCACCAGCGGCGCACAGCCGATGACAGGCGCCCCGGTCTGCGCCGAAAGCGCTGCGGCGGCGGGGCTGTGATCGCGATGGGTATGGGTGCACAGGATCGCCCGGACGGGCCTGTCGCCGATGGCGGCAAGCAATGCGCCCAGATGCGCTTCATCGTCAGGGCCCGGATCGATGACGGCAAGGTCAGTCGTGCCGACCAGATAGGTCTGCGTGCCCGTATAGGTGAAGGGCGACGGATTGGGCGCGAGGACGCGGCCGATGCGCGGCGAAATCTGCAGCAGCGTGCCGGTGGGCATGTCGGCCATGTCAGGAGCGGTTGCCATGCGACTCATGTGCCCATCTGGCGCGGATTTTCAAGGCCCGCTGGACTTCGGGGGATTCCGTCGGGGCCATGGGTGCGGTAATGGTAGGTGAACCCATGCCTCCGCTCGTGGCAAGCGAACGGAGTTGAGGAGTAGCCTTTGCGACAACTGATAGAAGCATGGCGGCAGCATCTGGCGCTGGACCGACGGCGCTCCATCCACACGGTGCGCGCCTATATGGCGACGGCGGAGCGACTGGTCACGTTCCTGGAAGAACATCGCGGCGAGGCGGTGACGGCGGCCATGTTGCAGAGCATCGGACAAGCCGATCTGCGCGCGTTCCTGACGGTGCGGCGCATGGACGGCATCGGCAATGTGTCGGCAGCGCGGGAATTGTCGGCGGTGCGCGGTTTCCTAAAGTTTATCGGCGGTGAGGATGCGCGGGTGCCCCTGCTGAAAGGCCCGAAGGTGAAGCGCGGCCTGCCCCGGCCCATTTCGCCTGACGAGGCGGTGGCGCTGGCCGAAGACATCGCCGAAACCGCGCGTGAGGGATGGATCGGCGCACGCGACTGGGCGGTGCTGCTGCTGCTGTACGGCGCGGGGCTGCGGATCGGCGAGGCGATGGGGCTGAAGGGCGACGTCCTGCCGCTTGGGGATACGCTGCGGGTGACGGGCAAGCGCGGCAAGAGCCGGCAAGTGCCGCTGCTGCCGCAGGTGCGGGCGGCGATCGAGGCTTATGTGGCGGCCTGCCCCTATCCGGCTGGCCGCGAGGAGCCCCTGTTCCGCGGCGCGCGTGGCGGCCCCTTGTCGCCCGCGCTGATCCGGCGGGCAGTGCAGGGCGCGCGGGGACGGCTGGGGCTGTCGGACCGGACGACGCCGCATGCGCTGCGGCACAGTTTCGCGACCCATTTGCTCGGGCGCGGGGCGGATCTGCGATCGTTGCAGGAACTATTGGGGCATGCCAGCCTGTCCTCGACGCAGATCTATACGCAGGTGGATGCGGCGCATTTGCTGGATGTGTATCGGAACGCGCACCCACGGGCTTGAAGCGGTGCCAACCTGTTCCCCCTCCCGTAGACGGGAGGGGGCTAGGGGGTGGGCTGGCGCGACGCCCAGGTGTTCTGCAACGGTGCGGCCGAAGCTCGCGCCCTCCCCCAGCCCCTCGAGCCTGCGGGAGGGGAGAAAAAAGGCCTCACCCCCTCGGCTTCCACGTCGCCAGGCGCCAGATGTACAATATCACCGCCCCCACGACGCACGCCGTTGCCGCAGGCCCCACATATTTGTCGATATCGTGGAAATTCTGACCCAGCAGAAAACCTGCATAGGCCAGGATGATATTCCAGATCAGCGCGCCACCCGCCGTCCAGGCGAGGAAGCGGACATGCCCCATGCGGAACAGCCCGGCGGGGAGCGAGATCATCGTCCGAAACGCTGGCAGGAAGCGAAAGACGAACACGACGATCTGCCCATATTTGCCGAAAATATGGTCGAGCAGCTCAACGTCCCGCCATTCCAGCGTGGCCCAGCGGCCATAGCGGTCGACGAGCGGCTTGAGGCGATGAAAGCCCAATATGTGCCCGACCAGATACCAGAAATAATTGCCGACCGTGGTGCCGATCGTCCCCGCCAGCAGCAGCCACTCCATCTCCATCCGGCCCTGTCCCACCCGGATGCCGCCGATGCCCATGATGAGTTCGGACGGAATCGGCGGGAAGACATTTTCCAGCACCATGAGCAGGAAAATGCCCCAATAGCCGCCGGCGTCGATGAGGTGGAGGACCCAGTCAGTCACAGCAGGTCAATCCAGCGAAGGCTGAAATGACGGGCGCGGGACCGCGACCATTGGCTCAACCAGCCACCCGCTCGGCGAGGCGGGCGTCGATCGCGTCCCAGATCATGCCGCCGGTATCCGTGCCGTTGAACGCATCGATCGATACGATGCCGGTGGGCGATGTCACGTTGATTTCCGTCAGCCACTCGCCGCCGATCACGTCGATCCCGACGAACAGCAGCCCGCGGCGCCTCAGCTCCGGTCCCATGGCGGCGCAAATCTCAAGCTCGCGATCGGTCAGTTCCGTCTTCGCCGCCGATCCACCGACGGCTAGGTTGGAGCGGATTTCGCCCGCGCCCGGAATGCGGTTGATCGCGCCTGCGATTTCGCCGTCGATCAGGACGATGCGCTTGTCGCCTTGCGCCACTCCGGGGATGAAAGCCTGAACCATGAAGGGCTCGACCCACGAAGCGTTGAACAGTTCCACCAGCGCCGACAGGTTCGCGCCCGATTGCCCGACATGGAAGACCGCATTGCCGGCATTGCCATAGAGCGGCTTCACGACGATCTCACCATGTTCGGCGAGGAAGCTCTTCACTTCGGCCAGGTCGCGGGTGATCATCGTGGGCGGCATGAAGCGCGCATAATCGAGCACGAAGACCTTTTCCGGCGCATTGCGGACGGATGCGGGGTCGTTCACGACCAGCGTTTCGGCCTGCACCCGCTCCAGCAGATGCGTGGCGGTGATGTAGCTCAAGTCAAAGGGCGGGTCCTGCCGCATCAGCACGACATCGACTTCGCGGCCGAGGTCGAGCAGTTCCGGCTCACCGAAGGCGAAGTGATCGCCGTCCACCTTCTGCACCTTCACCGGGCGCGCCTTCGCCAGCACGCGGCCGTCGCGATAGGTCAGGTCGGGCGCCAGATAATGGTAAAGCCGGTGCCCCCGCGCCTGCCCCGCCAGCATGATGTGGAAGGTGGAATCCCCCGCGATGTTGATCCCTTCCATCGGGTCCATCTGCACAGCGACGGTGAGAGGGTTGAGTTCGGTCATCGAGAAGGCCTTTTCAACAGCGGGGTGTGGAGCATCGGGAGAGCTTCACCCCCCATGCCAGACATTCGCCAGATGGCGCGGCGCGCGGCCCGGCGCAAGGAGGATCACGTCGACCCGCATGTCATCGCCCGGCTTGGCGAGGTCGTAGAACAGCATTTCCGCAGCCGCAGCCACGCGGGACAGGCGGCGTTCGTCAATCGCGAGGTCGAGATCAGCACCGGTCGCGCGCGCCTTCACCTCGACAAAGGCCAGCATCGCGCCGCGCCGGGCGACCAGGTCCACCTCCCCCGCAGGCGTGCGCAGGCGGCGGCCGACAATCTGCCAGCCCTTGAGCCGCAGCCACCACGCAGCGATCCGCTCCGCCTGGCGTCCGCGTTTCTCGGCCTGTTGGCGTTTCACCCCTTGAGCTCCAGCGCGCGATCGTAAAGCGCGCGGCGATCAAGGCCGAGTTTCCTGGCCACCTCCCCCGCAGCTTTCGAGACCGGGAGCCGCTCCATCGCCTCGATCAGGGCGGCGTCGGCATCCTCTGCGCTGGCGGGCGGGGCTTCGCCGGGCGGTCCGACGATGACGACGATCTCGCCCTTGGGCGGCGCATCGGCATAGCGGGCAGACAGTTCACTCAAGGTGCCGGTGCGGGTTTCTTCAAACGCCTTGCTGATTTCGCGGGACACGGCGGCATCGCGATCGCCCAGCCCCTGCGCCATCGCGGCGAGGCTGTCCGACAGGCGCGGGCCGCTTTCGTAGAAGATCAGCGTCGCGCGCAAGGCAGCCACCTCCGCAAGGGCATCGGCCCGCGCCTTCTGCTTCACTGGCAGAAAGCCCATGAAGAGAAAGCGGTCGGTCGGCAGCCCCGATAGCGTCAGCGCGGCGATGGCGGCGCTCGGCCCCGGCCGCGTCACGATGCTCCGCCCCCCCCCGCGCGCGTCGCGGACGAGCTTGTAGCCCGGATCGGAGATGAGCGGCGTTCCCGCGTCCGAAAGCAGCGCGACCGATTCGCTCGCCATCCGTTCGATCAGGCGGGCGCGCACCCCTTCGGCGCTATGATCATGATAGGGGATCATCGGCCGATCTGACCCCGCATGGCGCAGCAGGCGTGCGCTCACCCGTGTATCTTCCACGGCGATCACATCGGCACGGCACAGGACATCGGCCGCGCGCGGGCTAAGGTCTCCAAGGTTGCCGATCGGCCCCGCAACGATGTAAAGCCCGGGCTCCAGACCAGAAGTAGTATTTTCCATAAGGACGCCAGATGACAGAGACGGATGCCCTCCGGCAAGCGGACATGTTCGCGGCAATGAAGCGCGGCGCGCGTATCCTCTTCGCCGCCAGCGCCTTGGCCCTCGCCGCCTGTCAGTCGATCGTGCCGCGCGGGCCAGCGCCGGTCCGCCCGTCCGAGCCTGCGCCCAGCGGCCCCGATGTAACGCAGGGCCTGCCCACCGATGCGCAGCGTCACCGCGTTGCGCTGCTGGTGCCGATGAGCGGCCCCAACGCGAGTGTCGGCCAGTCGATCGCCAACGCGACCACCCTCGCCCTGCTGGATACCAAGGCGGACAAGGTGCGCATCACCACCTATGACACCAGCATGGGTGCGGCCGCAGCGGCGAACAAGGCGCTGGCCGAAGGCAATCGCCTGATCCTGGGCCCGCTCCTGGCAGACGACGCGCGGATCGTCGGGCCGATCGCCTCGCGGGCGAACGTGCCGGTCATCAGCTTTTCCAACGATGTGAGCGTTGCTGGAAACGGCGTCTACATCATGGGCTATAATCCGGGCCAGTCGATCGAGCGCGTGGTCGACTTCGCCAAGAGCAAGGGGCTGTCGAAGTTCGCGGCGCTGGTGCCCAAGGGCACCTATGGCGAGCGTTCGGGCACATCGCTGCTGCGCGCCGTTGAGGGCGCGGGCGGCACGGTCGTTTCGATGCAGACATTCGACCGGACGCCGGCATCGATGACTGCGGCGGTCAAGAAATTGCAGGAATCGTCCAGCTACGACGCGCTGCTGATCGCCGACAGCGGGCGGGTGGCGTTGCAGCTTGCCCCCATCGTGCGCAAGAATGGCGGCGCGACAGCGCGGCTGCTCGGCACGGAATTGTGGAATACGGACAGCAACCTCGGGGCCAGCCCGGCGCTGCGCGGAGC
Source organism: Pseudomonadota bacterium (assembly GCA_023433445.1). Lineage (GTDB taxonomy): Bacteria > Pseudomonadota > Alphaproteobacteria > Sphingomonadales > Sphingomonadaceae > Sphingobium. The sequence goes on from JAEZCS010000247.1 coordinate 10,992, forward strand.
CTGGTTCGCCAGCGTGTCGGACGGGCTATACGGGCAATTGGCCAGCAAATATCGGGCACGGTACGGCAGCGCGCCGTTCCGGCTGTCGGCGCTGGGCTACGACTCGGTGCTGCTGACCGTGCGCATCGCGCGCGACTGGCGGCCCGGCACTCCGTTCCCGACAGCGCGGCTCCGCGACTCAAGCGGCTTTGCCGGGATCGACGGCGCGTTCCGCTTCGGCCGCAACGGGATAGCCGAGCGGGCGCTGGAGGTGTCGGAAATCGGCGCGGGCACCTACACCGTAGTCGCCGCCGCGCCCAAGGCATTTGGGGAATAGCGCCCGGCTGGACGTCGGTTTTGGCTTGAGCATCGTGCGGAAAAGTGGGAACCGGTTTTCCGCACGATGCGAAAACAAAAAGCTAGAGCGCGCTACCGGCGTCCGATTAGACGCAGCGCGCTCTAATCCGATGGCTTGACCCGCCCGGTCGGCAGGATCAGCGGCCAATCGCCGTTCGCATCGATGCAA
>JAEZCS010000248.1 GCA_023433445.1 Pseudomonadota bacterium
GAAGAAGGTCACGTCGGCCGCCGAGGAAATGGAACTGATCGCCGGTCAGAAGCCGGTCATCACCAAGGCTCGCAAGTCGATCGCGCAGTTCAAGCTGCGTGAAGGCATGCCGATCGGCGCCAAGGTCACGCTGCGTCGTGAACGCATGTACGAGTTTCTTGATCGCCTGATCAATATCGCTCTGCCCCGCGTGCGCGACTTCCGTGGTCTCAATCCGAAGAGCTTCGACGGCCGCGGCAACTATGCCTTCGGCATCAAGGAGCAGATCATCTTCCCCGAGATCAACTATGACCGCATCGACAAGGTGCGCGGCATGGACATCATCGTGACCACCACGGCGAAGACGGACGAGGAAGCGCGCGAGCTGCTGCGTCTCTTCGGTTTCCCCTTCCCGATCGAAGAGAAGCAGGCGGCCTGAACAGGTCCCGCTTCTCTTTCCAGACACCCAAGGAAAGAGAACTTAAGTCATGGCGAAACTGAGTTCGATCAACAAGAATGAGCGCCGCAAGAAGCTGGTGAAGAAATATGCCGGCCGCTATGCGAAGCTCAAGGCGATCGCGAATGATACCGCGGCCGATGACAGCGATCGTCTGATCGCGCGTCTGAAGATGGCGGAGATCCCCCGCAACGGCAATCCGACCCGTATCCGGAACCGCTGCGAGCTGACGGGGCGTCCCCGCGCTTATTACCGCAAATTCCGTCTCTGCCGCGTGCAGCTGCGTGATCTGGCCAACAAGGGCCTTATCCCCGGCGTCACCAAGTCGAGCTGGTAAGGATCATTTGAGATGGCATTGACCGATCCCCTGGGTGATATGCTCACCCGCATCCGCAACGGGCAGCAGGCGAAGAAGGACAGCGTTGTGTCCCCCGCTTCGAAGCTCCGTGCCCGCGTGCTCGACGTGCTGCAGCGCGAAGGTTACATTCGTGGTTATTCCGAGGAAGTCCTCGGCAAGCACCCCGGCCTGCGCATCGAGCTGAAATATTTCGAAGGCCAGCCTGCGATCAAGCATGTCGCCCGCGTTTCGAAGCCCGGCCGCCGCGTCTATTCGGGTTCCAAGGAACTCCCCGTGGTCCGCAATGGTCTGGGCATCACCATTGTCTCAACGCCCCGCGGCGTTCTGTCCGACGCCGAAGCGCGCGAGCAGAATGTCGGCGGCGAAGTGCTGGCGGAGGTGTTCTGATGAGCCGTACTGGTAAGAAGCCGGTTGCCGTTCCGTCGGGCGTCACCGCTGCTATCGAAGGTGGTCAGCTGTCGGTGAAGGGCCCCAAGGGCACATTGTCGCTGCCGCTGGCCGACGAAGTGACCTACAGCATCGAAGACGGTTCGATCGCCGTGAAGCCTGCCAATGACAGCAAGCGCGCTCGCGCTTTCTGGGGGATGCAGCGCACGTTGATCGCCAACCTGATCACTGGCGTGACGGAGGGCTTCTCCAAGAAGTTGCTCATCACCGGTGTGGGCTACCGTGCCAACTCGCAGGGCAAGACCCTGAAGCTGCAGCTCGGCTATTCGCATGATGTCGATTTCGAGATTCCCGAAGGGATCGAGATCAAGACCCCGGATAACACCACGGTCGAGATCAGCGGCATTGACAAGCAGAAGGTGGGTCAGGTTGCCGCCGAGATCCGCCGCTGGCGCAAGCCCGAGCCTTATAAGGGCAAGGGTATCAAGTACGCCGGCGAGTTCATCTTCCGCAAGGAAGGGAAGAAGAAGTAAGATGGCAAAGCTTTCCCTCTTCGCGCGGCGTCGTCGCCGCGTCCGCACCGCGCTCAAGGCAGTTTCGGGCCACAAGCCCCGCCTCAGCGTCCACCGTTCGGGCCGTCACATCTACGCCCAGGTCATCGACGATGCGCAGGGCAAGACCTTGGCCGCCGCGTCGACCCTGGACAAGGATGTGCGTGGCCAGACCGGTGCAACCTCGCAGGCCGCCGCTGATGTCGGCAAGCGCGTCGCTGCCGCGGCGACCGCTGCCGGCGTCACCAAGGTCGTGTTCGACCGTGGTGGTTTCCTGTTCCATGGCCGCGTCAAGGCGCTGGCCGATGCGGCCCGTGAAGCCGGGCTGGAGTTCTGATCATGGCTGACGAAAACGAAATCCAGGCCCAGCCGGGCGCACCCGCCGCTGTCGAAGGTGGCGAGCAGCAGACCGAGGGCCGGGGTCCCGGCCGTGGCCGTGGCCGTGGCGGTGACCGCAACCGTGGCGAGCGCGGTGGCCGTGGCCGTCGTGACGACCGCCGCGGTGGCAACCGTGATGAGGATCAGGGCGAAGAGCTGATCGAGAAGCTGGTTCACATCAACCGCGTCTCGAAGACCGTCAAGGGCGGTAAGCGTTTCGGCTTCGCGGCTCTGGTCGTCGTCGGCGACGGCAAGGGTCGGGCCGGCTTCGGCCATGGCAAGGCGCGCGAAGTGCCCGAAGCCATCAGCAAGGCGACTGCTTCGGCCAAGAAGGCGATGGTTCGCGTTCCGCTGAAGGAAGGCCGTACGCTGCACCATGATGGCCTCGGCCATTTCGGTGCGGGCAAGGTGACGGTTCGTTCGGCTCCGGCCGGTACGGGTATCATCGCCGGTGGTCCGATGCGCGCCGTGTTCGAAAGCCTCGGCGTCGCTGATGTCGTGACCAAGTCGAACGGCACGTCCAACCCCTATAACATGATCCGTGCGACCTTCGCGGCGCTGGGCGAACAGACCAGCCCGAAGTCGGTGGCGCAGCGCCGTGGCAAGAAGGTCGCCGACCTTTTGCGTCGCGGTGGTGCCTCGGCCGAAGTCGCGCAGGCTGATGCCGAAGCGATTGCGGAGTAAGACGACATGGCGAAGATCAAGATCAAGCAGATCGGTTCGCCGATCCGCCGCCCCGAAGCCCAGAAGAAGATTCTGATCGGATTGGGCCTTGGCAAAATGCACCGCGTGGTGGAGCTGGAAGACACTGCGGAAGTCCGCGGCGCCATTGCCAAGCTGCCTCACATGGTGGCTGTGGTCGAAGGCTGAGCCTTCTGACCACAGAGGAATGAAGCGGGAGAGGGGGCGACCCCTCTTTCGTTATTTGGGAAAGGGCGCTGTTAGCGCGCCCTCTTTAAGTTGTCCTGCCGGAGAGATCTTGAGTGGGACTGCGCGAACATAGCGAAAGCGAGTGCACAATGACGAAGCTTAACGAACTCAACGACAATGCCGGTGCCCGCAAGGGCCGCATGCGCGTCGGCCGCGGTATCGGCTCGGGCAAGGGCAAGACCGCCGGTCGCGGCCAGAAGGGTGCCAAGGCACGTTCGGGCGTCAGCATCAACGGTTTTGAGGGCGGCCAGATGCCGCTCCACATGCGCTTGCCGAAGCGCGGCTTCAACAACATCTTCGCCAAAGATTACGCGATCGTAAACCTTGGCGCCCTGCAGAAGGCGATCGACGCCGGTAAGATCGACGTCAACACGACGATCGACCATGCTGCGCTCAAGGGTGCCGCTTTGGCCCGTGGCGGCAAGGACGGTATTCGTTTGCTTGCGAAGGGCGAACTGACGGCCAAGGTCAACCTGCTCGTCTCGGGCGCGTCAAAGGGTGCGGTTGAAGCGGTCGAAAAGGCTGGTGGCAAGGTCGAAGTGATCGCCGTTGTTTCGGCTGCCGAAAAGGCCGCTGCCAAGAAGGGCAGCGCCAAGGCCGCCAAGAAGGCTTGAGCTAGGCCGTAAGGCTTGCAAGCATGGCCCCGCTGCCCGATATGGGTAGGCGGGGCCTTGTGTTTGGGATCAAAAGGACCTTCATTGTCGTCTCTGATATAGTTCAGAATGAACGGTGTGAATTTCCGAGTTCGACAGCGTGCGATCACCCCGCTAAGGGGTTAGCGATTCCGCTCCGGATACCTTATTCCGGCAAGATGTTTTGAAGGGCAGCCAAGATGGCATCGAGAGCCGACCAGCTCGCATCCAATCTCAGCCTGGCAAAGTTCAGCCAGGCGACCGACCTCAAGAAGCGCCTGTGGTTTACGCTTGGCGCGCTGATCGTGTTCCGCTTTCTGAGCTTCGTGCCGCTGCCGGGCGTCGACCCGACGGCGCTGTCGCAGCTTTATGCACAGACGAATGGCGGTGTGCTGGACATCTTCAACACCTTCTCGGGTGGATCACTCTCGCGCATGAGCCTGATCGCGCTTGGTGTTATGCCCTACATCACCGCCTCCATCGTGGTGCAGCTCGCCGCCAGCCTCTCGCCCCAACTTGCGGCGATCAAGAAGGAAGGCGAGAGCGGGCGCAAGAAGCTGAACCAATATACCCGCTATGGCACCGTCGGCCTGACGGCGGTTCAGGGTTATTTCATCGCTGTTGGTCTTGAGAGCTTTGGTGCGCAGTCGGGTGTCCAGGCGGTCGTCGATCCTGGCTACCTGTTCCGCATCGCTGCAGTCGTCTCGCTGATCGGGGGGACGATGTTCCTGATGTGGCTGGGTGAACAGATCACGTCGCGCGGCATCGGTAACGGCGTTTCGCTCATCATCATGGCTGGCATCGTCGCACAGCTTCCGGTCACGCTGAGCAACTTGTTCAAGTCGGGCAGCGAAGGGTCGATTTCAGGCCTGCTGATCGTCATGGTCATCGCTCTGGCGGTCGGCTTGATCCTGCTGATCTGTTTCATGGAACGTGCTCAGCGCCGGGTGTTGATCCAGTATCCCAAGCGCCAGACGCGCCAGGGACTGATGCAGGCTGACCGGAGCCATCTGCCGCTCAAGGTCAATACCGCGGGTGTGATTCCGCCGATCTTTGCCAGCTCGTTGCTGCTGATGCCGCTCACGATCTCGCAGTTCGCGGGGAATACGGTTGCTGGCGAGAGCAGGCTTGGCGATTTGGTGCTGACGCTCAACCAGTATCTGTCGCACGGTAGCCCAGTCTACATGGCTCTGTATGGGCTCGGTATCGTTTTCTTCTGCTTCTTCTACACGGCCGTCGTGTTTAACCCGGAAGAGACTGCGGACAATCTCAAGCGAAACGGTGGGTTCATCCCCGGCATTCGTCCGGGCAAGAACACGGAAAATTATCTGGACTATGTCCTGACCCGGATCACCGTTATCGGTGCGGCTTACCTGGCTATCATCTGCCTGGTGCCGGAATTCGCCATCGCGCGGGCGGGGATTCCCTTCTATCTGGGCGGGACCAGTCTGCTGATCGTGGTGAACGTCACCGTTGATACGGTTACCCAGATCCAGAGTCATCTGCTCGCCCACCAATATGGGGATCTCATCAAGAAGGCCAAGCTGAAGGGCCGGCTCCGTTAAAAGCGCATCAGCGCCAGCGCGAGAACAGGGGAGTATGCGCACATGAATATCATTCTGCTGGGCCCTCCGGGAGCAGGTAAGGGCACGCAGGCGAGTCGTTTGGTTGAACAGCGCGGCATGGTGCAGCTGTCGACGGGCGACATGCTGCGGGCAGCGGTGAAGGCTCAAACGCCGGTCGGGCTTAAAGCCAAGGCGGTCATGGAAGCGGGTGAGCTCGTTTCGGACGAGATCGTCTCTGGCATCATCGGGGAGGCACTGGACGGGCTCGCCAGCGGCACAGGCGTGATTTTCGACGGCTATCCCCGCACTGAAGCGCAGGCGCATTCGCTTGACGCTATACTTGCAGACCGTAGCCGCACGCTCGATCATGTCATCGAACTTGATGTTGATGAGGACGCTCTAGTCGAGCGCATCACTGGCCGGTTCACCTGCGCCAGCTGTGGCGAAGGCTATCATGACAGCTTCAAGCAGCCGAAAGTCGAGAACGAGTGCGACAAGTGCCACGGGCATGAGTTCAAGCGTCGCCCCGACGACAATGAAGAAACTGTCCGCACCCGCATGGCGGAATATCGCGCCAAGACCGCTCCTATTCTGCCAATCTATGAGGCGAGGGGCATCGTGTCTCGCGTCGACGGCATGGCTGATATGGAAGATGTGACTGCAGCGATTGCGGCCATCCTGGATCAGGCCTGAACACATCAAATTTCTCCCGTCGCGTATCGACGGGAGAAAGAGGACGCGTTCTTCGCTCTTGGCTGTCCTGGTTGCCGCTCGCCGATGGCGCCACTGACCGAATAAAGCCCACTCCTGATTTACGCCGCCTTATCGATAGCGAGTAACGCGGGCATCGAGTGCGATCAGCCGATCTTTGCAGGGATCGTCATGCTAGCGTGACGGTTACGCAGCCAGCACGACTATATTCGCGATGTCGCCGCCTGGAGCACAGATCCGCAAGGAGCAGGAGCATGCTCGAAAGCGAAATCCCGAGAGCGAGGACTGTTGGGCAGCGTCGCGAATGCGCGCTTGATTGGGGTGAGCCAATATCAAAGCCTTAGGTCGTCGGGTCCTGGCAAACCCAGAAAGCTGATTCGGTCATAGGTGCGCCAGACTTCGCCGCCACTCCCTGCAAACATGGTGTCGAGGTGCCATGAGCTATGTAGCGCGGGTCCGAGGCATATGGCAGCCGCAGTAGACGAGGCTTTGGTGAGCAACTTGCGAGGTAGGCCGATCGTGGAACAGGTGGAGTTGGTGCCAACCTGATAGCCTCGCCGCTTGTGTTGATCCTTGGCAAATTATCTCCCTGGGATCTTAACCGATTGATTGCTGTTTGATTGCTATTGTGTCCGGGTGACTGGTTTGCCTCCCCGTACCCGCTTGGTGGAACTGGATGCTCTGAGAGGCATCGGAGCGCTATGCGTTCTGATTTTCCACTATTCCACTCGGTTTCACGAGTTGTTCCCCCAAGCGGCGCATGTGCCATTCAGCTTCCCCGGCGGTAACTATCGCGTCCTGCTGTTCTTCACCATTTCGGGTTTCGCGATCTTCTTCACACTCGACCGTATCCAGGGCGTTGCAGATTTCATGGCCAATCGCTTCGCGCGGCTTTATCCCGCCTATCTGATCGCGATGCTGCTTACCTTGTCGGTTGAATATCTGGCGAAGGCGACTCAGTTGCTGGTTGGTCCCGGCGCGATCGTCGCCAACATCACCATGCTACAAGGCTTTGCCTTCCTGCCTGAAGTGGACGGCGCCTATTGGACGTTGACCGTCGAGATCGCCTTCTACTTCTGCATGATATCGATGTGGAAGTGGGTCGGGTTGAAAAGGCTTGAACCCCTACTCGCGCTGTGGCTTGGGATCCGAGCAGTATATGGGCTGTGGCCAGACATGCCAGAGCGGATCGTTATGCTCTTCGTGCTGCGCTATCTCCCCTTCTTCATCATTGGAATCCTGTCCTATCGGGTCTGGTCTGGGCAGCGGAATTGGCGCCAGCAGGCACCCTACGCGGTAATCGCGCTGTTTTCGGTCGCCGTGATGGAGACCTGGGACGTCACGCTCATGGCCTGTGTCCTGCTGACAGGCTTTGCCGCGCTGATTCAGGGGCGTCTGAAGTGGATTGCGGTGTCTCCGCTGATTTGGATGGGAGGAATCAGCTATTCCTTCTACCTCATTCATCAGCATGTCGGTTTTGTCGTCATGCTGAAATTGACTGAGCACGGGTACAGCCCATGGCTCGCCTTCTTCTCCGCGTTTCTGGTCGCCCTGATTTTAGGGGCGGGGATCAACAGGCTTGTGGAGCGGCCTGCGGGCGAAGCGATTTTATCTTGGTGGCGCCGGCGGCGTGATAGAATGCTGGTGCAGCCTGAAGTCTCGTCACGACCGACCTGATAGCGATCTTCACTCTGCCATCAGCAGAGATAGAGTGCCGAAAAGAGCAAAGCGGGGCTCGGTGTTGCTTCACCAAGCCCCTGGATTGAGCCCTTATTGAGCGCGTGGAGCTGCGGCTGCCGCGTTGGCTGGCAGCCCGCCCATCTGCGTGACCAGCTTGGTGTAGGCGTCCAGATAGGCAAGCACGATCACTTGGCCGATCTCGGTATTCTGGTAACCGCTCGCACCGGCAGCGGCAAAGCCGCCCCACCACCCGGCACCACCGCCACCGCCGAAGCCGATATCGGTCTTGCGCGCATAGCCTTCGGTCAGCGCCTCTTCTTCCGTCGTGCGGGCGTTGACGATGGAAAGCGTGACGTTCGCTTCCTTTTTCTTGATGTTGAGGCCGCCGGCGAGTGCGCCAAACGTGCCGCCCATCAGGCCGCCAAGCGCAGCGCCGAAGCCGCCGCCACCAGAGTTGCGGTTGGACGAGACGATGCCGGGTTCCAGATAGTAATCGGCCGCCTTGACCTGGCCCCGTCCCAGGTTCGATCCAGCCTGCAATTCGCCAGAATCCGCCATGGCGCGCTCCATCGCCCGGCTCTGCATGGCGCGGCCGCGATTAACGATGCCGAAGCAGCCGGATTGTTGGATCAGCACCTTGAGCACCGCTTCCGGGCTGCCCAGGTTCAGTTCGCGCCACCACTGATTGTCGGGCTCGACGATTGCGACGGTGCCAAGACGGCGAGTGCAGCGAGGAATTTCCTGCTGAGCGCGTTCCTGCGCCCTGCGACCTGAGGAGGCGCCCTTGGTGGTGCCATCTTTATAGGTCTGGCCGGAAGAACTCATATTCGTCTGCGCCATCGCAGACATCGGCGTTGCAAGCAGCGATGCTGTTGCGACGACCGCTGAAACCGTCTTGAACATTGCCCCAATTCCCTTTCGAGCGATTAATTATGGAATTTTTATTATGGTACGACCCGTTTAAGGCTCGCGTCACTTACCATAGCTCCCGGCCTTTTCCTACTGGTGGGCAAGCTGTTTGCAAGCTGTGCTGACAGGCCGGTAAATGACTGCTATCGGCGCGGGCCATGACCGACCTTTCGCACATTCGCAACTTCTCGATCATCGCCCATATCGACCATGGCAAATCGACCCTGGCCGATCGCCTGATCCAGCGCACCGGCGGCCTGACCGACCGCGAGATGAGCGCGCAGGTGCTCGATAACATGGATATCGAGAAGGAGCGGGGCATCACCATCAAGGCGCAGACGGTGCGCCTCGATTATGTCGCGAAAAATGGCGAGACCTATGAGCTCAACCTGATGGACACGCCGGGCCATGTCGACTTTGCCTATGAGGTGAGTCGCAGCCTCGCCGCGTGCGAGGGCGCGTTGCTGGTCGTGGACGCGGCGCAGGGTGTGGAGGCGCAGACGCTGGCCAACGTCTATCAATCGATCGAGCATGATCATGAGATCGTGCCAGTGTTGAACAAGATCGACCTGCCTGCCGCCGAGCCCGAAAAGGTGCGCGCGGAAATCGAGGAAGTGATCGGCCTGGACGCGTCCGAAGCGGTGCTTGCGAGCGCAAAGTCCGGCATTGGCATCGATGACATCCTCGAAGCCATCGTGGCCAAGATCCCGCCGCCCAAGGGCGATCGCAACGCTCCGCTGGAAGCGATGCTGGTCGATAGCTGGTACGACCCCTATCTGGGCGTCGTCATTCTGGTGCGCGTCATCAACGGCGTCATCAAGAAGGGGCAGCAGATCAAGTTCATGATCGGCGAGACTGAGCATCTGATCGATCGCGTGGGGTGCATGCGGCCCAAGATCGAGCAGCTACCGGAACTTGGGCCGGGCGAAATCGGCTTCATCACCGCGCAGATCAAGGACATCAGCCAGACCCGCGTCGGCGATACCATCACCACGGTGAAGAACCCGGCGGCCAATCCCTTGCCGGGTTTCAAGGAAGTGCAGCCGGTCGTGTTTTGCGGCCTGTTCCCGGTCGATGCCAATGATTTTGAGAAACTTCGCGAGTCGATCAGCAAGTTGCGGTTGAATGACGCCAGCTTCTCGTTTGAGATGGAGACGTCGGCGGCGTTGGGCTTCGGCTTCCGCTGCGGCTTCCTGGGGCTGCTGCATCTGGAGATCATCCAGGAGCGGTTGACCCGTGAATATGATCTCGACCTCATCACCACCGCGCCTTCGGTGGTGTATGAGATGCATATGAAGGACGGGACCGTGCGCCATCTGCACAATCCCGCCGACATGCCCGATCCCAACCATATCGAAATGATCGAGGAGCCGTGGATCGAGGCGGTGATCTACTGCCCGGATGAATATCTGGGTTCGATCCTGAAGCTCTGCCAGGACCGGCGCGGGATTCAGAAGAACCTGACCTATGTCGGTGGGCGGGCCCAGGTGACTTATGAGTTGCCGCTCAACGAAGTCGTGTTCGATTTTTACGATCGCCTGAAATCGATTTCGCGCGGTTATGCGAGCTTTGACTATCATCAGATCGGTACGCGTGAGGGCGACCTGGTCAAGATGAGCATCCTCGTCAACAACGAGCCGGTCGATGCGCTTTCGATGATCGTGCACCGCGGTGCCGCTGAAGCGCGGGGGCGGCATATGTGCGAGCGGCTGAAGGACCTGATCCCTCGCCATCTGTTCAAGATTCCGATCCAGGCGGCGATCGGCGGCAAGGTGATTGCCCGTGAGACGATCGCGGCGATGCGCAAGGACGTCACGGCGAAATGCTATGGCGGCGACATCTCGCGGAAGAAGAAGCTGCTGGAGAAGCAGAAAGAGGGCAAGAAACGGATGCGGGAATATGGGTCGGTGCAGATCCCGCAGGAAGCCTTTATCGCAGCGCTTCGCATGGGTGACGAAAGCTAGGCGGGTTCGCGCGCAACCTCTATCCTCGTGCCGGGTTCTTGGAACTTGGCAGGAGGACGCGGCATGAAGCAGGAACCCAAGGTCGGCGACAAGGTCAGCTGGAAGAGCCACGGCGGCGAAGCGCACGGCAAGGTCGTGAAGAAGCAGACCAGCGGCACCCGAATCAAAGGGCATAAGGTCGCCGCTTCCAGGGACAATCCGCAATTCATCGTTGAGACGGACGATGGGAAGCGCGCCGCGCACAAGAAGGGCGCGCTATCCAAGGATTGACGCGGGCGGGGGATCCATGGTCATTGTCCGGCGGTACCTGTGGATGGGATGAGTATGAGCGACGCCTGGCTGTATGACGAGCATCCCGCGATGTTCCGGGCGCATCCCTTTTTGTTCATCCTGTTGCTGATCTCCGTCGTCGGGCTGCTGGCGATCGGCGTCTGGTGGCTGCGGACCAAGGGCGAGCGGCTGGCTCTGTCCGACCGCGAGGTGCTGATGGAGCGCGGGCTGCTGGCCAAGCAGCGCACGGAGATCGCGCTGTCGAGCATTCGCAGCGTGCGCATCACGCAGACGTTCGGGCAGCGCATATTCGACGTCGGCAATGTCGAACTGTTCAGCGCGGGGGATATCGCGGAAATCGCCATCAAATCGATGCCGCGACCCGGCCGCATCCGCAACATCGCCGCATCGCGCAACCTGGATTTGCTGCCACAGCGTTGACGATCGTTCACGCCCCCTTGACCTGAGGCCGATTTATTTCAACCATATGCCCTGAGTGAAGGGACCTTAAAGAGCCTGCATCCGGGAAAGGACGCCACTGGGTAACGCTGCTTCGCAATGACGCGGGGCGCGGATGCAAAGGGTTGTCGTCCATGGCTTTGCCGGTGATGCTTTCGCTGCCTGAACTCACGGAGCCGCAGCGCGAGGATGTGAGGGAGGCATGCGGCTTTGCCTGCGTTCGCTGCGGCGTCACCATCTACCGCTATCTGCGCCTGCCAGACTCCCCTCACGCGACATTGCTCTGCCCGACATGCCATGCGCTGGTCGAGGAGGGGCGGCTGACCACGGCCCAGGTGCAGGGATTTCACACCAATCCGGTGGTCCGGCAGAGACACTTTGCGCGGGACCGCATGCCATTTTCCTCAGAATTGCCGATGCTGATCGTCGGCGGTTCGCGATTGCTGCGCGATACACCGATCCCGCTGATGCTGGATGGCGAGGCGATCCTGACGTTCGCGCCACCGCGCCGCAGTCGGGGCGCGACCCGGATCAGCCTGCGCCTGGGCGATACCGAGGGTAATCCGGTGCAGGTGATCCAGGGCAATGAATGGCTGCCCACCAACGGCAGCTGGCGATTCCTGCTTCGCGGCGACCGCTATAGCGTCATGGCGGCGCGCGGTGACGGACTGGCTATCCTGCGGATCGTGGCGCGCAACAGGATCGCGGTGGAGCATCTGCGCACGACGATTCGGGGCAGACGACTGGAGGTGACGCCCGACTGGCTGGAGATCGACGGGAAACGCCATGTGAACCGGATTGGAAGCGGCGTGCTTGTAGGACTGGAATGTTGAGAGAGACGCGAAAAATGGCGGATTTCTGCCGAAGTTCACAGTGTATGCGCGCGCGAGGGCAGGCGCGCGTGGGCGCGAGGGGCTGATATGGGACGTTTCAAAGAAGATCGCGGGGATAGGCCTGCTTTGGGAGAATAGGACAGGCCGAATTTTACGTCGCTGTTGGGAATAGGATGGTTTTTGGAGAGGGTGTGGTTTTTTGGTGACGGGTGGTCACCGGGCGCCAGTAGGTGGGAAGCTTAACTGGCGTTGCGCTGGCCCACCCCCCAGCCCCCTCCCGCTTGCGGGAGGGGGAGCATAGGCAGCTACCCGCAGCGGGCCGAGGTGATCACCATTTTCTCGTCATAGCTGACAGTGAGGCGATCCGGGCGGAAGTCCATGGTCATGGCCATGCCGGGTGCACCCCAGCGGAGGGTGCGGGCGCGGGAAACTTCCAGCAACTGCGTTCCGATTTCGGCGCTTGCAGTCTGGCCGATGAAGCGGCCCAAGTCGTCGTTGCGGCAGGGGCCTTCGCCGGTAGCGGGCACAGTGGCCGGGCCTTGGCCGCCAGTGGTGGCGCAGGCCGCCAACAGAAAGGGGATCATCAGTGCCGCTGCCCGCATCATTCGCTCCTATTCCGTGCGTGTCATTTTGAGGCGGCCGCCCTTTACCGCGAAGGCCAGGCGTCCTTCGACAAGGTCAACGGCGTCGCGGCCGAATTGTTCATAGCGCCAGCCTTCTAGGATCGAGAGGCCATCGCGAACGCCAGCGGCCAGCGCGTCGAGATCATCGGTGCGAGCGAGGAGGCGGGCGGCGACATTGATGTCGCGCGAGCGGATCTTGAGGAGGAGCTTCAATAAATCCGCGACCAGCGCGCCATCCTTGCCAAGGCCGGGCCGCTTGGGATCCCGTTCGGGCATCTCGTCCTTGTCGAGCGGCTTCTGGCTGTCGAGCGCTGCGATCAGACGCGCGCCAATGTCGTTGGTCTTCCAGGTGGCGGACAGGCCGCGCACCTTGCCAAGGTCTTCCTGAGACCGTGGCGGATGGCTGGCGATGTCGGCCAGCGTCTCGTCCTTGACGATACGGCCGCGGGGAAGGTTCTTGTCCTGCGCCTCAAGCTCGCGCCAGGCGGCGAGCGCCTTCAAGCGGCCGAGGACATCAGCCTTGCGGCTGGCGATGCGGACGCGCTTCCACGCGTCCTGCGGCTCATTCACATAGTTTGACGGATCGCAGACCCGCTCCATTTCCTGATCCAGCCAGTCGCCCCGGCCCGTCTTGCGCAGTTCTTCCAGCATCATCGGGAAAATCTGGATGAGGTAGGTGACATCGCCGATCGCATAGTCGATCTGCCGCTTGTCGAGCGGGCGGCGCCCCCAGTCGGTGAAGCGCGCGCCCTTGTCCAACTGAACGCCAAGCCACGCATCGACGAGATTGCCATAGCCGATCTGCTCGCCCAGACCCAATGCCATGGCGGCGATCTGCGTGTCGAACATCGGATGCGGGGTCCGGCCGGTCAGGTTGTAGATGATCTCAAGATCCTGTCCGCCGGCATGAAAGACCTTCAGCACATCCTCATTGTCGACCATCAGGTCGAGCAGGGGGCTAAGGTCGAGGCCGGGTGCCTTGGGATCGATAGCGGCGGCTTCGTTGCTGTCGGCAACCTGGACCAGGCAGAGGTCGGGCCAATAGCTGTTTTCGCGCATAAACTCGGTATCGACCGCGATGTAGGGCGATTTGGCGATCCGGGCGCAGAATTGGGCGAGTGTCTTGCTGTCGGTGATCAGCGGATGGATTTGCATATGGTCTTCGATCTTATTATGGGCTGGCCCGTCGCTCACGGGCTCGTCAATGCTTGACAAGACCGCCCATAGCGGGGCTGCGGCACTTTGTCATTTCCGTAAAACGAAGCTGAAAGATACAATCGCCATGCACGCCTATCGCACTCATACTTGCGGCGCTCTTACCTCGGCCGAAGTCGGCAATGAGGTGCGCGTGTCCGGATGGGTGCATCGCAAGCGCGATCATGGCGACCTGGTCTTCATCGACCTGCGCGATCATTATGGCATGGTGCAGATCGTCACTGAGGTGGACGGTCCCGTGTTCAAGGTGATCGAATCGCTGCGCGCCGAGAGCGTCGTGACGGTGACCGGCAAGGTGGTTGCTCGCGCGCCTGAAGCCGTGAACCCGAACCTGCCGACGGGCGAGATCGAAATCCGGGCGCTGGACGCGGTGCTGCTGTCGGCTGCGGCTGACCTGCCGCTGCCGGTCGCTGGCGAGCAGGAATATCCCGAAGACATTCGCCTGCGCTATCGTTTCCTCGACCTGCGGCGCGAGACGCTGCACGGTAATATCGTCAAGCGGACCAAGATCATCTCCGACATGCGCCGCCGCATGGAAGGAGCAGGCTTTACCGAATATTCGACGCCGATCCTGACCGCGAGCAGCCCGGAGGGCGCGCGCGACTTCCTGGTGCCGAGCCGTATTCATCCGGGCAAGTTCTACGCCCTGCCGCAGGCGCCGCAGCAATATAAGCAGCTGCTGATGGTCGCGGGTTTCGACCGTTATTTCCAGATCGCGCCCTGCTTCCGCGACGAAGACCCGCGCGCCGACCGTCTGCCGGGCGAATTCTACCAGCTTGACCTGGAAATGAGCTTCGTCACGCAGGAAGATGTGTGGAACACGATGGAGCCGGTGATTGCCCAGGTGTTCGAGCAGTTTGCCGACGGCAAGCCAGTGACGCCCGCAGGCAGCTTCCCGCGTATCCCCCATGACGAGGCGATCCTGAAATATGGATCGGACAAGCCCGACCTGCGCAACCCCATCCTGATCCAGGACGTGACCGAGCATTTCGTTGGCTCCGGCTTTGGCATCTTTGCGTCGCTGGTCGAAAGCGGCAGCGTCATTCGCGCCATCCCGGCACCGGGCGCGGGGGCGGGGAGCCGCAAATTCTTCGACGACATGAATAATTGGGCGCGGGGCGAAGGCTATTCGGGCCTTGGCTATATCAACATCAAGGATGGCACGCCCGGCGGTCCGATCGCCAAGAATCATGGCGAGGAGCGGACGGCCAAGCTTATCGAGGCGCTGGGCCTTGGCCCCAATGACGGCGTGTTCTTTGCCGCGGGCAAGGAAAGCCAGGCGGCAAAGCTGGCGGGTCTGGCGCGCATTCGCGTGGGCGAGCAGCTGGACCTGATCGACAAGGATCGGTTCGAACTGTGCTGGATCGTCGATTTCCCCTTCTACGAATATGATGAAGATACCAAGTCGATCGACTTTGCGCACAACCCCTTCTCCATGCCGCAGGGTGGGATGGATGCGCTGGAGCATCAGGACCCGCTGACGATCAAGGCGTTCCAATATGACATGGTCTGCAATGGCTATGAGATTGCTTCGGGGTCGATCCGTAACCAGTCGCCTGAGTTGATGGTCAAGGCGTTCGAGAAGGTCGGCCTTAGCCAGCAGGATGTCGAGGAACGCTTCGGCGGGCTTTATCGCGCTTTCCAATATGGCGCGCCGCCGCATGGTGGCATGGCGGCAGGTGTCGATCGCATCGTGATGCTGCTGTGCGGGGCGCAAAATCTGCGCGAAGTGACGCTGTTCCCGATGAACCAGCGCGCCGAAGACCTCTTGATGGGCGCGCCGAGCCCTGCAGAGTTCAAGCAGCTGCGCGAACTGCATGTGCGGGTGGTGGAGCCGCAGGCCAAGGGCTGAACTTCGGTCACTCAGTCATCCCAGCCTTCGCTGGGATGACGGCTGTGGCGCGGAGGATTTGACTTTTCCTGCACTCAGGCGTTGCCTGCATTGTGATGGAAAAGGAGAGCGGCCGATGGCGATTGACCTTGCCGACTATGAAAGGGGCACGCCTTTCAAGGGCGACTATGAAGCCGAACTGGACAAGCTGCAGGAGCGGCTGGCGAAGATCCAGGTTGCCCATGTGATCCATAACCGACGATCCGTCATCCTGCTCGAAGGATGGGACGCGGCGGGCAAGGGCGGCATCGTCAAGCGGATGACGGCGCAATGGGATCCGCGCTTTTATCGGGTCTGGCCGATCGCGGCTCCCACGACGGAGGAACGCGATCATCATTTCCTGTGGCGGTTCTGGACGCGGCTGCCGGCGGGCCGCAACATCGCGGTGTTCGACCGCAGCTGGTATGGGCGCGTGCTGGTCGAGCGGGTGGAGGGGCTCTGCTCCAAGGGCGAATGGAAGCGCGCCTATGACGAGATCAACCATTTCGAAAAGCAGCAGGCGGACGCGGGCGCGAATATCATCAAGCTGTTCATCCACATCACGCAGGAAACGCAGGACGAGCAGTTGGCGCAGCGGCTGGATACGCCGTGGAAGCGGTGGAAGACGGGCACGGAAGACTATCGCAACCGAGCGCGGCGCGCTGACTATCTCGATGCCATGCACGACATGTTCGCCAAGACCGACAGCAAATATGCGCCATGGCAGGTGATCGACAATAATCACCGGGCGGCGGGGCGTATCGCAGCGATGAAATATGTCGCCAAGCGGCTGGAGAAGCTGGTGCCGATGGACTTCCCCGAAGCCGACCCGGAAGTGGTGAAGCTTGCAAAGCAGGCCTTCAACTATCAGCCGGCAGAAAAATGCCTATAAAACAGCATGTTGTAACAAAAGTGTCATCAAAACCTAACGCCTCATTTACCATTGGGGCGTTACCAGCGGCGCATGTACGCGCCCATGTTGCTCGACCCGTCGCCGTCCACGCCGCCTCGGCGGAGCCTGCCTTTTGTCACGGCCAGCCCGTTCATCCGTTTGGGGCAGCCGCTGAGCGAGGCGGTGGAGCAGTTTCAGGAGAACCCGTCGCTGCGCGTCCTGCCCGTTCTGGATGAAGCGGATCGGCCCAGAGGCGCGATCTACGAGCGGGACATGCGCCGGATATTGTTCAATCCGTTCGGCCACGCGCTGCTGCGCAACCCGAGCTTCGGCGGGCGGCTCGACGATCATGTGCGGCCCTGCGCTTCTGTGGAGCGGAGCGCGACGATCGAGATGCTGATCGATCTGTATGCGGCGCAAGGGCAGAGGTGCGAAGGGCTGATCGTCGTCGAGAGCGGATGCTATGCAGGCATGGTCAGCGGGCAGCTCCTGCTCAAGCTGGCGGCGGAACGCGATGCGTGCGTTGCTGTAGCGCGGGCTGAGCGGCTGGAGCGGGTGACGCGGGAAAGCGGCCAATTTCGCGATGACATCGCGACGCTGATCGCGGACCTGGTCTCCATGGCGGACATGCTGTCCCGGCTGGCAAGCGATGCAGCGGAACGGGCAGCGGACAACGGTCAGGCGGCAGCCGGCATGGCGGTGGCGGCGGCGCAGACCGCCGATAATCTGGCCGGCATTGCAGGGTCGGCAAATGATCTGGGCCAGCTGTTCCAGTCGATCGAAGAAGAAGTGCGGCAGGCAGGCGCCGCCATCAAGGCTGCGGTCGAGCAGACGCGATTGGGATCAGCGCAGACCGAGCAGCTGCGGGTGCAGGCCGATGGCATTGGCGAGGTGACGGCGCTGATCGATGCCGTGGCGCGGGCGACGACTACGCTGGCGCTGAATGCGGGCATAGAGGCGGCGCGGGCGGGGGAGGCGGGACAAGGGTTCGCCGTGGTGGCCCGCGAAGTGAAGCTGCTTGCGGGGCAGACAAGGGAGGCCGCCGCTGAAATCGCCAGCCGCATCGAGCATATACGCTCGACGGTGGGTCACGTCGCGCAAGGGCATGGGTTGATGGGATCAGCGATCGAAAAAGCGGACCGGCTTTCCGCATCCTTGTTCGACGCGGTTGCCCGCCACGGCGCGTTCAGCGGGAGCATCGCGGCGAGCATGTCCGAGGCGGGCGAATCCAGCGATCATGTGCGGGTGAGCGCCAGCCAGATCAGCCACAATACAATCGCTGCGGTCGATGGCGCGCGCGCCATGCGTGAGGCCGCAAGCCAACTTGCGACGGAGGCGCACCGGCTGGATGCCAGGGCCAGCCTGTTCATCGAGGCGATCCGGCCCGACTGAAGCAACGGTCAAGGACGAAAATCACTGGCGCAAGGCGGAAATGCGGCTAACCTCTCCATCCAACAAGAAGGAGAGGAAAGCCATGCTGGTGATGTTCGTGGGCGCCGACCGGACCGAAACCGCCATCAATGCCGCGCAGGTCACCTTCGTATCTTCCGTCACCGATGGAACTCGCATCCGCTTTGGCGAGGGGCGCAGCGTCACCGTGGTCGAACCGATTGCGCAGGTGATGGAAGATCTCAACCAGGCGCTGCGACCGCACGAATAGCGTGACGCCGGGCGCGCGGCCGTCACCGATGTTTTGCGTATGCCTGAGAACCGCCCTATACTGACGGCTTGATGCCAGGACTCAGGACAGCAATGAAATCCAATTTCTTCCGGGGCGCCGTCGCCCTTGGCGCACTTGCGCTCATCCCCGCCACCACGGCCGCGCTCGCGGACGGGGAAGCGAGTAGCTACAAGGCGCTCGACGAGTTCATGGATGTCTTCCAGAAAGTCCGCAGCGACTATGTTGAGAAGGTGGATGACCGAAAGCTGATCAAGGGGGCGATCGACGGCATGCTCGCCAGCCTGGACCCGCATTCAAGCTTTCTGGACGCACGCGATTTCCAGAATCTGCGGACCCAGACCGAGGGCAGCTATGGCGGCCTTGGCCTGTCGGTCACGCAGGAAGACGGCGCGGTCAAGGTGATCGCACCGACGCAGGATACCCCGGCCTGGCGCGCGGGGATCAAGGCGGGCGATTATATCACCCATCTCGACGGGCAGCTTATCTATGGCGGCACGCTGGATGAAGCGGTCGACAAGATGCGCGGTGCGCCGGGCACAACCATCAAGCTGACGATCGTGCGTGCGGGCCGCGACAAACCGATCGAAGTGACGCTGACGCGCGAGATTATTCAGCTGAAGCCGGTGAAGTGGGAAGTGAAGAACGGCATCGGCATCATCAATATCGTCAGCTTCTCCGCCAACACCGGCGCTGACATGCGGCAGGCGATCCGCAGCATCGACAAGAGCCTTGGCCATAAGCCGACCGGCTACATCCTTGACCTGCGTTCCAATCCGGGCGGGTTGCTGGACGAGGCTGTATCGGTGAGCGACGCATTTCTTGAACGCGGCGAGATCGTCTCGCAGCGCGGCCGTAGCAAGGGCGATGTCGAGCGCTATTATGCCAAGCCCGGCGACGATGCGAAGGGCCTGCCGATCATTGTCCTGGTCGATGCGGGCTCTGCTTCGGCATCCGAGATCGTCGCTGGCGCACTGCAGGATCAGCACCGGGCATTGGTGATGGGTGAGCGCAGCTTCGGCAAGGGGAGCGTGCAGACGATGCTGCCGTTGACCAATACAACAGCGCTCAAGCTGACGACCGCGCGCTATTTTACGCCGTCTGGACGGTCGGTGCAGGAAGGCGGCATCGAGCCTGATATCCGCGTGCCGCAGCTGTCCGATCCCGATTACAAGGCCCGGCCGAAGTTTCGCGAAAGCGACCTGCGCCGCCATCTGATCAACGAGATCAAGACGGACAACGCCGCGCTGGAGGAAGACACCAAGGAAGATCCCCGCTTTGCCAAGACGGCGGAGCAGCTGAAGAAAGAGGGGATCGAAGATTTTCAGCTGGATTATGCGCTGAAGACGATCGGGCGGCTGGCGTCAAAGCCGGGCGCGGTGGTCGCGCAGGCGCAGCCTTTGGGGACGAAGGTAGCGCGGTGAGGAATCGGGGTTGAGGTCGGCTTCGAGTGCTTCCCGCCTTCCTCCCTTCGTCATGCCAGCGCAAGCTGGCATCTTTCCCGATTGGTCCGAGGCTCTAGCTCTCCTGAGATCCCAGCTTTCGCTGGGATGACGGGACTGGGGGATGGCCTCGGATGGTCCTTTCAGACCTCTTACGGATCATGTGCAACGCACCCGCCACAGCGACGCGGGGGTATCAGGGCTGATGTTCAGTCGGGCGCAGCTGGCCCTTATTCGGGATAGCTGATCGCCATCACTTCATATTCCTTCTCGCCCGCGGGGAGCGTGACGCGGCGCAGGTCGCCTATCGCCGCGTTGCGGAGGGCGCGAGCGATGGGGGAGTTCCAGCCGATACGGCCAGCACTGGCGTCGGCTTCGTCGTTGCCGACAATGGTGACGGTGCGATGATTGTCGTCTTCGTCAGCGATCGTCACGGTCGCGCCGAAAAACACACGGCTCTTGTCGGGTTGTTGACGCGGGTCGACGACCTTGGCGTCCTTCATCTTCCTGGAAAGGCGGCGAAGTTGGCCGTCGATTTCGCGCATGCGCTTGCGGCCATAGAGATAGTCGCCATTCTCGCTGCGGTCGCCATTGCCTGCCGCCCAGCTCACGATTTCCACGATGCGCGGCCGCTCCTGCCCAAGCAGCTGGTCATATTCGGCGCGGAGCTTCGCAAAGCCTTCGGGGCTGATGTAGTTGGGATGAGCGGTCATGGTGGACATCTTTATCCGCTGGGGTTGAGCTTGTCGAAGCCACTTCGATTCGACAGGCTCAACCCGACAGGGAATGGGAAACGTCAGCCCGGTGTCTGCTTGCCCAGATATCTGGACAGCGGCGTGTTCGAGCCCCGGAAACGCGCCCGCTCCGGGTTCATCGCGTCATAGACCACCGCATTTTCCAGCACGCGATGCACATAGTTGCGCGTTTCGAAAATCGGGATCTGCTCAATCCAGCGCAACATGTCGGCGCCGGGCAGACGTGGGTCGCCATTGGCCTTGAGCCAGCGGTTCACATTGCCCGGACCGGCATTATAGGCCGCGACCGCGAGCGGATGGCTGCCGCCATAATAGTCGAGCATCCGCTGGAAGTAGGATGAGCCCAGCATGATGTTATAGCTCGGGTCATTGAGGGTGCTGGGATTGTAGCCAAGGCCGAGCTTGCCTGCCTGTTCGCGCGCGGTGCCGGGCATCAGCTGCATCAGGCCGCGTGCGCCTGCATGGCTGACGATCTGGCGATCGAACTGGCTTTCCTGCCGAGCGATGGCGTGGATCATCGTCCAGTTGGACTGTGCGGTGGGCGGCACGGGCACGCGGGGGAAAGCGCTTTCGCCATAGCCGGTGAGGCCGTTCGAAACAGCGCGGCGGCCGACCATCACGCCCATGTCGGGCCTGCCAATGCTCCTGGCGAGTTCCGCGGCGAGATAATGGTCGCTGTCGCTGTCGGCATTATTGGCAATGGCACGGGCGAACTTGCTCTGATCCTCCCAATAGCCCATTTGCCCAAGCGCCCTTACCGCGCGGACGACCGAGCGATTGTTGAAGGCAGCGCGATCAGCGGCGGAGATTTCCACTGGCCGCTCGGCGGTGGCGGGCGCAGGGATCGGTCTTCCGACCCGTTCAAGGGCAAGCTGGCCGTAAAATTGATCGGGGAACACCGACGCCTGGGCAAAATAGCTGTTCGCCGTGCTTTTATCCCCTGCGGCCAGCGCTGCCCGTCCAGCCCAATAATAGCCCTTGGATTGGGTCTGGGGGGATTTGGCAGCCGTGGCGTAGCTGCGGAACATCACGGCTGCATCGGCTGGACGGTTCAGATTGTAATAGGCGGTCGTACCCGCGAGCCAGGCAAGGCTGGTATAGTCGTCTCG